>JAQBQF010000298.1 GCA_028287115.1 Myxococcales bacterium | reverse complement strand
TCTGCCGTCGTCACATTGCGCGGTGTTGGTGCAGCAGTTGAAGATCTGCCGGTTCCGGCAGCTGTGAGTGAAGATGTCGCAGGCGTCGTTCGTGCAGATGTTGCCATCGTCGCACTCCGCGGCGGTCGTGCAACAGCCGGAGATCGGAGGGTTGCTGCACGTGTGCGTCGCCAGGTTGCAGGTATCCGCGGTGCAGATCACGCCGTCGTTGCACTGCGCGTTCGTGTTGCAACATCCCGCGATCACCGCGTTGCTGCACGTGTGCGTTGCGACGTTGCAGGTATCGCTCGTGCACGCATTCGCGTCGTTGCAGGCGGCGTTCGTCGAACAGCAACCCGGAATCGCGGTGATCACGCAGCTGTTCGTCAGCAAGTTGCAGACATCGATCGTGCAGACGTCGCCGTCGTCGCATTGCATGTTCGACATGCACGCGACCGCTGCAAGATTCTCGCTGTTCGAGGTCGGTTCGTCGCTTTGACAACCAACCAACGCCACCACGATCGCGATCGATATCCGTAGTTGTCGCATCCCGCGGCCAGTATACGCGCCAGCCGTCGGAGATCGGAACTTCCCGCAACGCCGCCTTCGACCGCCCTACCCGACGATACAGTTTGAAACATCCGACCCGCACGCCGGGGCGCCCTGGTCCTGGACTTGCTTTTCCAAGGTCCATGCGCCTGCTCAGCCTCGCGATGTTCCCGATCGTTGCGTCCGCGGCATACGCGCAACCCAACCTGTCGATTCAAGAGCTTCCGGGGCACCGGACGGAGGCAACCATCGACCTGGACGCCCCCCCGGCCGCCATCTACGCCGCGATGACCGACTACGCCCACTGGAAGACATTCTTAACGGACGTCGCATCGGCCCGGGTGCTATCGGGGGGCCGCGAGGACGCAAAATTGCGCACCGAGTCGCACGTCCTGGGCTCCGAGGTGACCATCGCCTTTCGCAATACACCGAACACGGCGATGCGATTCACGGTCACGGACGGCCCGCCGGGCGCCCGCGGAGGCGGCGAGCTCCTGCTGATGCCGCTGGACAATGGAACGCGTACCCGGGTGCGTGCCGTGCTGTATCTCGAGGTCGTCGGCCTGCCCGGCTGGTTCGTCTCCGACAGCCGGCTTCGCAACATGCGCGAAGCCAAGCTGCGGCGCGACCTCGGCGATCTTGCGCGCACCTTCCGATCTGCCACGTGACGCCACGAACACCGTGTCAGAGGCGACCTGCGCCGCGTTCGCAGCGCAGCTAATGAGCAGCGGGCGCCGGCTCGGGTACCCGTTGTAGCTGGCGCAGGTCGTCGAGCTTCACCGACAGCACGGCCGCATCGCCGATCGACTGCAGCATGCTCACTGGAATCTCGATCATGCCGGCGTGGAACATGCTCCTCGTAGCGCCGACCTGAGTCGCGATATCCTTGTTCAGCTTCACGCGGATCGCATCGAGCTTCCAGCTCGTGTCGTCGAGAAAGAGCTCGACGATCTCGCCGATTCTGCGGCCGTCCGAGCCGATGACAACACGTCCTCGTAGGTCCTGGTCAGACAAACGCATGATCGGATCTCCTGATTGATGTAATAGCGGCTCGCTCTCCGTACCCATTGCCCGAGGGCTAGCTCGCGCGGTGCGCCATGCGTGACGTGTCGATCGGCTCGGCGTGGACCTTCGGAAGCAGGAACAGCGAAGCGAGACCGCACAGTCCGACGATCGCGTAGACCACGCGGCTCGCGGTGCTCGCCTGTTCGATCGCGGCCCCGCCGAAGATCGCGTGGACCAGGTTGAAGTTGAAGAAGCCGACGAGACCCCAGTTCAATGCGCCGATGATCGCGATGACGAGAAGGGTTTTCGTAATGCCGTTGGTGGGATTGGTGTTAGTCGCCATGATGTCGCACGGTGTTGCAGTGCGCGTGCCGCGTGCGAGCTCCTGATTCTCGATGATACGATTGCGACACCTTCTCCTCAGGCACAGACCTGCCGCGACAATCCCGACGAGGAATGACGCCACCGTGGATCGCTCGCCCTCCGGATCCCGCTCGTGTGCAGCGTGACGAGATCTGCCTCGTCAGATGGATGCGTCGATCCCGATCGTCAGCGCACCGGCGGTCGTGTCGAAGGCTTGAAACACGACGGCGGCGTACGGCTGCACGCGCCGCACCTTGAACCGCAGCGCGACCGCGACGGTATCGAGCCAGCCTTTGACGCCGAACGCATGGAAGCTCGCGAGCTCGGCGGTCACCGAGGCGTACTCGAGATCGATGCCGGCACCTGCGTTGATACGGATCGCCGTCTCGCCGGTCGCGCGTTGCGTGCCGGACACCGGCTGCTCGTCGGATAAGTTGGCGTCGAGCCCGACGTCGGCGCGACCGAACAGTGGACCGCCGCGTACGAGCGCCGAGATGCCGCCGCGCAGCGATGTGGCGGCCGGGATCGCGAGGTAACGATCGTCGAGCCTCGAAGGACTCGCAAGGAGGTTCGTGCCGGCGCCGGCCGCGCTCGTCGAGCCGATCGGCACCGTGATCCCGGCGTGAAACACGAGACCGAAGATGTCGGTCCGAAGATGCGGTGCCGAGATGCCGCCGACCTCCGCGTCTCCGATGGCGAGACCTCCACGACCCGCCGAATAGGCGAAGGGCAGCGATGCATACGCGCCCATGCCGGTCTTCGGATCGACATACTGGACGTGCAGATCAGCTCGCTCGCCTGGGAACGGCGTCAGAAATGACAGCTCTCCGCCGAACCTCGAGCTCGCGTCGTATCGCTCGAGCGTCGCGAAAGCGGGGCTGTGAAGCGCATCGATCGGAGCCGGGTCCGCGTGAGCGATCACGCAAGACATCATCGCGACCATCGTGAGTCTGCGCGTCATCACAACGTGAATCACCCTAGCAACGAGCCACCGCGTGACTCCGAGGTCTCACGTGAGATGCCGCGGAATCCCCGACGCGGATGATCGCGTCGCGCGTCATTGGTGTCCGCCGAGCTCCCACACACCATTGACTCGGATCATCAACGTCGTCGCGCCGAGGCCCTCCGCGTCGTTGCCTTTGCCGCGGTGCCGGCCGTCGAGCTCGATCGATCCCCAGCGCAGCGCCTGGTACCGCACACCCCAACCGATCGCCCATTCGGGAGTCGGCCCGGGTGGCATCGCCTGATCGGGCACGAACCGCGGTGACCACGAGATGTCGCCCATCAGCGTCGTCTTCGGATATTGCGGTGGCGTCATCTCGAGGCCCGCGATCGGCCGGATCTGCGCGGTCATCCGCACGAGGCCGTGACGCGCATCCATCGCGGCAACACCCGCGTGCAGCCGGATGGGCCCGAGCGAACGACTCGCGACAAAATAGACCTCGCCGATCTCGTGCGTGTGCCCGAACGTCTTGCGCGCACCGAGGACGAGCGCCGGCTGCCCGTTGAACAATCGATCCTGTGGCGCGCCTATCCGAAATCCGGCGCGCGCCAGGTATTGCGGCACCGGCAAGTTGTCCATGCCGTTGACCGCGCACGGAGGCGCGTCGCACTCGCGCGCGTCGGTGTCTGCTCCGACGTCGAGCTCGGCAATTCCTCCGAGACCGTAGCCAACATCGATCGAGCCAAAATCGACAGCGCCGTCACCGGGCCGGACGTTGACCGCCCCTGTGCCATACGCCGACCCGTCGGGCAGCAACCACGCCGTCGGCGCGGTCACGACACGAGGCAGCGTCGGATCGGCCGAGGCCGTTCTCGACGCTACGAGCGCGATCGCGATGGCAACAAGGGTCTTCATTTTAGATCATCAACCGCGTGGCGGATGGCCCAGCTGGTGAAGGTGACTTGGCCGAAGATCTGCGCGTTGAGCAGATTGAAGTCGCCGATGTCGGGAACGCGCACGCCCGACTCGAGCCGCATCCAGTCGGCGACCTCGTAGCGCACGCCCCACGACAGCTGAGGTCGCAGCTTGATCGCGCCTCCGGTGTTGTCGGCGAGGTTGTAGTCCGCGCAGTCTTTGCAAAACACCGGCGCCCAGCCGATGTCGACGAGGATCTCGGACTTGTCGAAGGGCCGCGCTTCGAGTCCGCCGAACACGCGGACCTGTTTCTTGAGGACATTATTGTCGTCGTGTAGTGCCTCGTGAAACGGCATGTTGTTGCCGGGATGAACGCCCGTGATCTCGGCGTCCCAGAACGCGGCACCGACGCTGATCGCGGCGCGATTTCCGAGGTGCTTACTGGCTACCAGCGTGAGCTCGGCGGTGCGCACCTTGAAGACATCTTCGACCGTGCGCTCGAACGACTTGCGAAACCCGAGCACCACTCCGGGCTGGCTCGCGAACAGCCTGTTCTCGGCGACACCCATCCGGAACGACGCCGTGACAAACGGCTGGATCCTGTCGGGCTGGGTGTTGCTGGTCCAGCTGTTCGTGATCCGGACGCCGTCCGTGGTCGCGACGCCGAACTCGGCGACATCACCGAGGCCAACGCGCCCATCGGTCGACACGCCGCCACCGGTATCGATCGAGGTGCGCGAGTAGAGCACCGCCGCCGGTAACAACCATCCGGTCGGCGTCGTCAGCAGTTCGGGCATGTCGACGTGCGGATCCTTGGGTCTTGGCTTCTCGGGAACCGGCCGCGCCGCGAGATCTGCTTCCGGTGCCGGTTGCGCGGAGGTCGCGTGCGGAGTGCCCATGGCGAGGAGCTCGGTGCGGATCCAGCCCGCATCACCTTCGGTGTTCTCGACGAGGGTCCAGTCACCTTCAACGCCGGCGGTGTAGAGCACGTCGCCGGGCTTTGCGATGAACGACACCCCGCTGTTCGAGTTGCGATCGATCCGAACGTTCGTCGGCGCCTTGACGTAGCCGCTCGCTCGCTTGACCGGCGCAGTCGCGCTGCCTTGCCCCTGATCGGGCTGGGCACCACTCCCCGTGCCGTCACCCGGCTGCGCTTGCGCGACGGCCCCGGCGCTCAGCGCACCGGTCATGACGGATGCAAAGATCCAGCTTTGGTTGTTCATAGGTTTGCTCCTGTCTCTAATCACAAAAAACTCCGATCCCTTTGCAGGCCAGCGCGCCCCACGGCACGAACACTTCGGCACCGAGGCGGATGTCCCAGGCCTCGACGACATTTCTCGGGCTACTCGCGAATCCAACGCCGCCCGCGTTGAGCTGATAGCCAAAGCTCGCATCGAGCACGACGGCGCCGATCAGCGACCACCGCACGCCGAGCCGACCGAGCACGCCTTTTTCGATCTGCGCGATGTCGGCTTGGCCCGGCGTCAGGTTGAACCGCGGCGCGTACGCGAGCTCACCGACGAGCTTCGCGGTCTTGCTCGTCGCGAGCTCGATGCCCGTCGTCGGCAGATAGAGCGTCTTGTTGAACGATCTGGTCATGCCGCCGGTGCTGACGTCGAGCGTCGTCGGCGAGATCCGCAGTCCTTCATGCAACGTGAGCCACGGCGCGCTGTCGAAGCGCTCGCGAATCACGAAGAACACATCGCTGACCTTCTCTTTGATCGTCGTTGAATCGACGGTCTCGGTGCGCGGCACGCCGAAGCGCAGCGCGACGCCGACGACCGGCACACCGGAGCTCTCGGGAATCGGCAACCGGACCTGAACGCCCACGCCCGGCAGCGGCGCATTAACGCCGGTGACGCTGATCGCCTCGGTATGTCGATACTCGAGCTGCGCGATGTCGCCAAAACCGATCGCGATCACGCCTGCCGACGTCAGGACGCCGGGCTGCTGTAGCAAGCTGCCATCACCGCTGAGGCTGAGCATGAATGCACCGACCGTGTCCGCGGTCGGCATCGCGAACAGTCGCGTCGACTGAAACGGGCCACGGAACATCTGGCCGTACGTCGCATCCGGTTTACGCAGAGGGGTGATCGCGTGCTCGGCATTGGCGGTCACCGAGCCCGAGCCCGTGCCGGTTGCTGTCGATCCCGTTCCGGATCCCGGTGCACTTCCCGCTGCCGTTTCCGTTCCTGCCGCCGCTCCTCCGCCTGCGGGCGAGCTCGATCCCGACCCGGAGCCTGTAGCAGCTCCCTCCTCGGTCGGTCCTGCCGCCGCGACGCCGGCGGCGCCGACGGTCAGCAAGAACATCCAGCCCACGAATCCCTTGTTCACGTCTCCGTTGTGGCAGTTGCCCACGTGAACTACCCATCTCACGGACGTGAGAATCGAGTGATCACGGGCAGTCGCGCGTGGCAAACACGCCGTCGGACCCGTCAGGAGCCGGCAGGGTTGGGCAACCGACGGCGGCGTGACCAAACCGATCGGCTGCGCGTGCCGCAAGAGCCTGCGGGCCACGTTCCAGGCGAGCCAGCCGCCGCCGGCCGACGAGGACCCATGGCGTGCTGTGGCAGCAGCGCACGGTCAGGAAGCGCGTCATCGGCGATGCGCAGGGAAACTTTCCGGTAATAGTCCGTGGATGAAGGTACCGCCGCTGCGCACGCTCGCACTGCTGCTGATCTTGCCGGTGATGTTGATCGTCATCTCGCGGGCTCGTCGCGAGCCGTGGTCATGGGAGCAGACGGTGGGCGTGTCGATCGCGGTGCCGGCTTTCGTGTTGTGGTTCCTCGCGCGCGTGCAGCTCGGCGAATCGTTCTCGATTCAGGCGAAGGCGCGAGCGCTCGTCACGACAGGCCTCTACTCGAAGCTCCGCAATCCAATCTACGTCTTCGGATCGCTGATGATGGCCGGCATGTTCTTGTTCGCGGGCCAACCGATCTTGCTCTTGCTGTTCGCGATCGTGGTCCCGATGCAGCTCGTTCGAGCGCGCACCGAGGCGCGTGTGCTCGAGGACCAGTTCGGCGACGACTACCGGCGGTATCGCGCCGGCACCTGGTTCTAACGAGTCCTACTGGGCAGGTTCTCGAGCAGATCGTTGATCTCGGTGTGGACCGAAGGAATGACGTCGGGATCGTAGCCTTCGCCCGCGACTTGCGAGAGCGGCTGAGCCGTGGTGTCCATGATGCCCGAGCTGATCTCCAGCTCGTCGATTTCTCCCACGACCATCGAGCCTGCAACGGAGGGCCTCCGCGCGCGTGCGCGCAGCTGTTTGATCACGATCGTCGCGCCGATCCCGACGAGACCGAGCACACCGAGCTTGATGAGCGCTTTCATACCGACATGGACAGCAACGTCCATGCCCGGATAGTTGCGAGCTCTCCCTACGCGGCGCGAAGCTCGGCGGGGCCGACTCTCGCGGCCTCGAGCTTGGACGCGAGGACCGGGATCTCGACGACCGGGATCCGCACGACCATCGCGATCTCCGCGTGGTATGCGGAGTGACGCGGTGAGCTCGCTCGAAGATGAATGGCTCTGGGGCTGGGATCCGACGCCCGGGATCGTCTCGGTGTGGGCCGAGGGCCACCTCGCGACGGTGTGGCGGCGAGTCGAGGGGCGGCTCGTTCGTGAGGAAGCGCGATTTCGGCCGTGGCTGCTGCTCGATCAGATCGACGATCAGCTCGCGGCCGAGGTCACCTGCCGCGAGCTCGCGGGCGAGGGAACACTTCGTTACCTGGTGCGCGCGGACGACGTCCAGACGCTGACGCGCGCGGTGCTGCAAGCGGCGAGCAGGCGTCTCGGCAGTCCGGTCTTTCATCTGCGTGCGCTCGGTGACGACGGCGTGCTCTTGCTGCCACCCGAGGAGCAGTATCTCGTCGCATCGGGGCGAACGTATTTTCGAGAGCTCGCGTTCGATCAGCTCGAGCGCATGCAGATCGATCTCGAGACGGCCGGGCTCGATCCCGAGCGCGATCGGATCTTCATGATCGCCGTGCGTGATGCGAGCGGCGTCGAGATCCTCGAGGCGCACGACGACAGCGATCGATCCGAGGCCGAGCTGATCGAGCGCCTCGTCGCGCGGGTACGAGCTGCGGATCCGGACGTCATCGAGAACCACAACCTGCACGGCTTCGATCTGCCGTTTCTCGATCGACGTGCCCGCCTGCTCGGGATTCCGCTCACGCTCGGACGGATCGGTCCCGGCTTGCGACAACGTGCAGCGCGACGCGGGGCCGTGAGCTCGAAGGACGCCGATCGGCGGATCCGGTTCGTCGCTCCCGGACGCGAGCTGATCGACACGCTCGACGCGGTGCTGCGTCACGACTTCTCGGCCCGCGATCTCCCGGGTCACGGCCTCAAGGCGGTCGCGAGACACCTCGGGATCGCCGCGGGCGATCGCGAGCAGATTCCCGGCGATCGGATCTACGCGACGTTTCGCAGCGACCCGGCGCGCGTTCGGCGCTACGCGACCGCCGATGTCGAAGAGGTCGCCGGGCTGTCGCGGGTGCTCGGTGGTGCCGCCTTTGCGCTCGCGCGGATGGTGCCGCGGCGATACGAACGCCTCGCGGATGCAGGTGCCGCGACCGGCGTGATCGATCCGCTGCTCGTGCGCGCGTATCTGCGCGCGGGAGCCGCATTACCGGCGCATGTGCCCGGGGACGGCACGCAACATAGCGGTGCGGCACTGCACCTGTTCGCGGCCGGAGTGGCGCATCGCGTGGTCAAGGCGGACGTCGCGAGCCTTTATCCGTCGCTGATGCGGGCCTATCGGATCGGTCCCGCACGCGATCGGCTCGGCGCGATGCTCGCGATCGTCGATCGGCTCGTCGAGCGTCGCCTCGCTGCCAAGGCGAGTGCACGTGCGGCGCCCGCGGGTTCCGCGGAGCGCTATACGCACGAGGCGATGTCCGCGGCGATGAAGCTCGTCGTTAATTCCGCGTACGGTTATCTCGGCGCGGGAGGGCTCACGCGCTTCGCCGACGTTCACGCCGCGAACGAGGTGACGAGGCGCGGCCGCGAGGTCCTCGAGCTGATGTGTCGCGAGCTCGCCGCGCGCGGCGTCACGCTACTCGAAGCGGACACCGACGGGGTGTACTTCGCGGTGCCCGAAACCTGGAGCGAGGTCGACGAGCGCCGCGTCGTTGCCGAGGTTGCCGCGCTTCTACCATCGCTCGTGCAGCTCGAGCTCGACGGCCGCTACGCGGCGATGCTGTCGCACGAGCCGAAGAACTACGGCCTGTTGGCCTACGACGGCACGCTCGTCTTGCGAGGCGTCGCGTTTCGATCGAGCCGCGCAGAGCCGTTCGGCGAAGCGTTCTTGCGGCGCGCGATCACGCGGCTGCTCGTCGGAGACGTGAGCGGCGTGCGCGACGCCTATCTCGCCGCGGTGACGGGGCTCCGCCGCCGCGAGCTGCCGACGTTCGACGTGTCATCGCTCGTCCGGCTGACCAAGACGCCCGCGCGCTACTTCGAGACGCGCGACAGCCGGCGCGAGCTCACCTACGAGGCGATGCTCGCGAGTGGCCTCACGACCTGGAGCGCCGGCGATCGCGCGCGCATCTATCGCACGCGGTTTGGGACCGGCGGAGTCGTCTCCGAGTCGGAACACGCGGCTGATCCGCGCGACTACGACATCGATCATTACGTGCGCGTCCTGCGCGACACGTTTGCGGCGCGGCTCGTGCGGGCGTTCACGCCCGATGACTTCGCGACCGTGTTCGCAGACCCCGATCAGCTCGCGATGTTCACGCGGCCCCTTGCGTCGGTCCAGCCGATCCTGACGACGGAGATCGCGCACTCGGCGAGTGAATCCGACGACGACGACGACGAGCTGTAGAGCACCGCTGTCCCAAATTTGCGCTTGCAACCCGGCGTGCTCGTCGGGATTATGCCCGCGTGGTGAGGCGAATTGGGACAGCGCTCTTCGGCCTCGTCGCGGCGTGCGGCTCGCCGGAGCCAGGCGTCTCCGATGCCACGACGACGACCGTCGATACGCAGCCGACGCCGGATGCGTTCGTGCCGATCCCGATCAAGCACGTGGTGATCGTCGTCAAAGAGAACCACACGTTCGACAACTACTTCGGCTCGTTTCCCGGCGCCGACGGCATCGCGCAGATCGTGACGCCGCACGGAACGATCACACCGCCGCACGCACCCGACCGCACGCCGCGCGATCTGTGTCACATGCACTCGTGCGCGCTGACCGACTACGCGGGCGGCGGGATGAACGGCTGGGACAGCGTCGCGGGAAGCTCGACCAACGGCGACGACCTCGCGTACGCGCAGTACGGCGAGGCGGATATCCCGAACTACTGGCAATACGCGCGCCACTTCACGCTCGGCGATCGGTTCTTCGCGAACGAGCTCGGCCCGAGCTTTCCCGGCCATACGTTCGTGCTCGCCGCGCAGGCGGGCTGGGCGACCGGCAATCCGAACACGACGATCACGCATCCGTACTGGGGCTGCGATCAAGCTTCGGGTACGCAGGTGACGATCGATGAGTCCGGAACCTGCAACGAGCAACAGGTGTTCCCATGCTTCAAGATCCCGAGCCTTCCGGACGTGCTGCCCGCCGGGGTCGACTGGAAATTCTACGGCACCAACTTCTACTTGCTGCCGGAGATCTGGTCGATGTTCGATGCGATCGACTCGATCCGGAACGGACCCGGATGGGCGAACATCGTCAACGCCTCGTCGTTTGATTCCGATGTCGATCACGGCAAGCTGCCGGCGGTGTCGTGGCTCGTCGACCAAGACTTCGACGACGAGCATCCAGCTGTTGGTGGCGTGTGCGCCGGCGAGAACTGGACCGTCGGCCACCTGAACCATCTGATGGCGAGCCCATACTGGCAGGACACCGCGATCTTGTTCACGATGGATGACTTCGGCGGCTGGTACGATCACGTCGTGCCGCCGCGCCAATACGGTTGCGACGCGAGCGCGCCTTACGGCCTCGGCTTCCGGTTGCCGCTGATCGTGATCTCACCGTACGCGAAGCCCGGGTTCGTGTTTCACGAGGTCGCCGAGCAGGCCAGCATTCCGCGGTTCGTCGAGCGCGTGTTCGGCGCGACGCGCACGCTGTCCTCGATCGATCCCGCCGCGCAGGACGGCCAGGCAAACGATCTGTTTCACGCGTTCGACTTCACACAGGCGCCGCTACCGCCGCTGATGTTGCAGACCCGCGCTTGCCTCTAGCTACTTCGCCATGTCGGCGAGGATCGAGACGGTCTCCGCGACCCACGGATCCGTCGCGAGCGCGTCGCGCCAGCGAGCCGGGCGATCGTCCTGCTTGCCGCCGGGCCCAGGTGCGATCACGGCCGCGGCCGGATCCTCGATCGTCTTCACGGTGAACGCGGGAGGCGCGTGCTTGAGGTCCGGAGACGCGGCCTCGAGCGCATCTCGGAGCTCCTTGCGGCGGGTCTCCCACGCGGGCTCGGCGAGTGGGACGCGCGTGTCGTCGCGACGCGTCTTGAGGATCTGCGTCGCCGTGGCGATCTTCGAGAGGATCGGATTCTTCGCGACGCGCGCAGCGCTGCGCTCGGCGAGCACCGCCGGCCTCCAGGTCGCGGCCCAGTCGTCATGCGGTGCCGCGTCGATCTTCGACCACGCGATCGCGTGCTCGAGCTTGGTCTCGCCTGCGTCGATGTAACCGGCCGGATCGGGCAGCAGCACGTCGGGCGTCACGCCGTGGAGCTGCGTCGACGAGCCACTCGGCAGGAAGAATTGTTCGATCGTCAGCTTCAGCGAGCCGAGCTCTTCTTTGCTTCCAGAGATCCGATCGAGATCCGCGAGCGTCTGTACGGTGCCCTTCCCGTGCGTCGGACCGGTACCGACGATGATCGCGCGGTGATAATCCTGAAGAGCGCCGGCGAGGATCTCCGATGCAGAAGCGCTGAACCGATCGACGAGCACGACCATCGGGCCGTCGAACTCCGTGCCTTTCGCTTCATCGCTGAGGATCTCGCGCTTGCCGCTCGAGTCGCGAACCTGAACGACGGGACCATGATCGATGAACTCGCCGGTGAGCTTGACGGCATCGCCGAGCAGACCGCCGCCGTTGCTGCGGATATCGAGCACGACGCCGGCAACCTTTTGCGCCTTGAGCTCTTTCAGCAGGCGCCGGATGTCCGCGGAGGCCATGCGAGCGTTGCTGTTCGACCCGCCGTAGAAGCTCGGCAGGTGGATGTAGCCGAACGGCTTCTGGCCTTTGCGGGTCAACACGGCGCCACGCGCGTACGCTTCTTCGACGACGATCACGTCGCGCGTGATCGCGATCGTATCTTCGTGCGCGCCGGGTTTTTGGACCCGCAGCCGGACCACGGTGCCTTTGGGACCACGGATCATCTTCACGACGTCATCGATTCGCATGTCGATGACGTCGACCGGTTCTTTGCCTTCGGCTTGCACCCCGACGATCAGATCGCCGGGCGACAGTCCGCCCTGGCGCCACGCGGCACCGCCGGGCACCAGCTCGACGATCTCGATGTAGTGATCGCGCTCGCGTAGCGACGCGCCGATTCCTTCGAGCGATCCGCTCAGCGCGATATCGAAGTTCGCCTTGTCTGCTGGCGGCAAGTACGTCGTATGCGGATCGAGCGTCGACGTGACGGAGTTGATCAGATCCGCTGCCGCATCGAGCGGCTCGGGCTTGCGTAGCCGCGCGAACCTTCCGGCATACGTCTTTGCGAGATCTGCGCGCGCCTTCGCTTCGCGGGCTTCCGGCGTGGGCGGGATCTCGGCGAGCGGCAACGCGCTCGACTCATCGTCGCGGTCGTCCTTGTCGGCGTCCTTATCGCCAGTCGAGGACGCGACGCGCGGGTTCTCCGCTGCCGATCCCATCGCTCCGGTGTGCTTGGCCGAGAGCTTGTCCTTCGCGGTCGCCTTGTCGCCAGATTTGTCCTTCGCGGACACCTTGGCCTTCTCGGCCTTCCTCTTTGCTTCGGCTTCGAGCTTGGTCTCCATCTGACCGACGCGTTCGAGGACCTCGAGCTCGAGGCGTTGCCGCCAGCGTTCGCGTAGCTCGTCCTCGGTGGCGACCGGTTCGATCTTTTTCGGATCGGTCTCGATCCATTCCTCGTCGCTGTGATTCATCGGAGCCGCGAGGATCGCCGCGACGACCTTGTCGACCACGTCGACGCGTGCCGCGAAGATCTTCGCGCCTTCGTGCGCGAGATCGAGAGAGCCGGCGCGCAGCTCGTCATCGATCTTGTCCGCGTGCTTCGCGAGCACGTTGCGATCGGACTTGAGCAGGAACAACTTCAGGCTATCGAGACGATCGAGGTAGGTCGCGAACGCGGCGCGAGAGACATCGTCGTCGATGCGTTTGTGCAGCAGATGATCTTGCTGGAGGAGCTCGAGCACCGTCGCCGAGAGAGCCGCCTCGCGTGGATCCGGGGGCGGAACGGGCTTGGACGTCACGACGGACGCGGCGGTCGTCGGGGTCGGCAGCTCGCGAACGGGGCGAGATGACTCGGTGGTGGTCGGCGCGGTTCCGGAGCAAGCGACCATCGAAACGGTAAGAAGGATTCGGGACAGGTGCCGCCGCATTGAATGAATCTAGCCTGGACCGGAACGTTTTCCAGGTACCGCGCACCGGTCGATTCGCGCGATTTCGGCGATTCCGCGCGCTCTGCTCGGGAATAAATGACGCGACGAGCTGTCAGCGCTCCGCGAGGTCACGGCGCGCACGGAACAATCGCCTCTTCGCGTACGTGGCGATCTCGAAGGCAACAAGTCTCGCAACGATGTCACTCGGCCGCGGCGACGGTATCTCCGGTGGTCTCGGCGGTACGGTACGTTCAGCCCGCCACCCATGTAGGATCGTCAGAACGCCAGCCGGGGCTGTGCGTTTGGGTTTGTTGGGGAGCATCGAATGAAGCGCGCCTGCTGTCTCGTCATATGGCTGGTCGGAGCGCGGCTCGCGCACGCGCAGTACAACGTCCCGTCGCAAGCGTCCGGTGAGTCGCGCACCCAGCTGATCGCAGGTGATACTGCGCCGGCGACGTCGACGTCGCCGTCGACCGAGACCTCGGTGCCGATCGGCTGGGAGCTCGGCGCGAGTCTCGACTTCATGACGGCGGACTTGGGTCCCGGCGCGCGCAAGGTGAAGTTCACGGATGTCGTGTTGTTCCGGCTGCACGGCCTGGTCGCGATCGGAAAGCGACTCGAGCTATTCGGCGGCGCGGATCTGCTGCCGAAGCAGCCGAGCTACACCGACGAGCTGATCTGGCAGGGCGCCCTCCTCGGCGCTCGCTTCAGGTTCGGTGACACACTCTCCGGGTACGCCCGCGCCGAGCTCGGTCCGAATCTAGGTCGCGATGGGCACTGGCTCGTCGGGGAATCCGCGGTTCAGTACAAGCGCGACTTGGCGGAGCAGGCGTTGTTCTGGGAGAGCACACTCGGCGCGACGTACACCCAACTGTCTCTCGCCCCGCCGATCACGAAGCGGTTCTGGCAGACCGAGCTCCTCGCACAGAGCGGGCTCGCCGTCCGCGACAAGAAAGGTACGTTGGCGACGTGGCTGCTGTTCACGTTTCATTTTCCGTTGGTCTCGCGACCGACGTCCGCGAATCCCGATCCGACGGGGAGATCGATCGATCCGCAAACCCGCGTGGACGTCTCGCTCGGCATGCTGATCGGTATTAGTAAATCGCTCGATATCTTCGCGGAGTGGTCGATCCTCGATCGCGGCGACGTCGAAGATCCGCGGACGACGCTGCCGATCCTCTCCGGCGGTTTCGATCAACAGCGGATCCTGTTCGGGTTCAATCGCCGGTTCGGCGAGCGTAGGCGCTAAATTCGCTTCTCGAGCTGTTGCGATTCGCGGTGCGCTGGGCCGAGCAAGATCGAACGGCCGGCGAAGATCCCGGGCCGAAGTGACGATCCTCTACAGGTGCGCGCCTCCGCTCGGACTGCGATCGAGCGATCGCGCAACCGCGCATCGCGAGACGTCGCGTCGACGGTAATCATCGCAGCGCAGCGGGGTCGGATGTTGCAGTTCACGGCGCAGGAGGCGAATCATGGCAAAGCTATCTGCTGCTGCTTGGGTGCTCCACGACGTGGGGCTTGCGACCGCGATCGGTGGAACTCTGTTCGGACGCGAGGCGCTGCAGCCCGCGATCCACGAGATCAAAGATCCCGCCGTGCGAGGCAAGGTTGCCGATATCGCGTGGCGCCGATTCTCGTGGATGAATCTGGCCGGTCACGTCGCGGTCGCGGCGACCTGGTTCTTCGGCCGGTCGATGTTGAGTGGCCGTGAGGTCAGCAAGACCTCGCGAAATCTCACGCTCGCCAAGGATGCTCTCGTGATCGCGAGTCTCGCGACGGGCATCACGAGCATGATCCTCGGGCGCGTGCTCGGCTCGCGGATGACGAACCACGAACAGACCGCGACGACGAGTGCGGCCGAGCAGCGACCCGACGAACGCAAGCTGCAACGTGCCGTCGGTGCGGTCGGTCTCGCGAACCTCGCGGCGAACATCGGTGTCGCGGGCGTGACCGGCGTGCTGTCTATGGAAGCGAGCGAGTCACCGAAGTTCTCGATCGTCAGCCGATTCCTGCCGTGACGGAACCGGGCCAATCGCCGTCGACTCGTGTACGTTCGGCTCATGAGCGACAAGCCACCCCAGACGTACGTCCTGCACACCGTCGGCATCGCGATCATCATCGCGGTCGTGATGGTGATTTTTCTGATCAAGCAGTGGGGCTAGCGTTCGCGCACGCCGCGCGAATCGGCCCGATCGACGGCGAGTAGTCCGCGAAATCACGTCGGCCATCTTCGGGCATGGCGGCTGCACGAAGTGAAGACATGAAAATCTTCACCCAAACCGCCATTCTGATCGGTCTCGTCGGCGCTCCGGTGGTCGCGAACGCGGACACCGAAGCTCGCGCGAAGGACAAAGTCACGGACGCCAAGAAGGACGTCAAAGACACCGCTTCCGATGTGAAGAAGGGTGCCAAGGACGCCGCGGCGGACGCGAAGTATCAAGGCGCCAAGGCCAAGGCCAAGACCAAGCAGGCTGCCCGCAAGGCCGCCAACTCGGCCCAGCACACCAAGGAGAAGGTGGAGCACAAGGCCGACGCCGCCAAAGAGAAGGTCGAAAACCACACCGATTAGCTCGTAAGACGTGAACGCTCGTTCGCCGTCGACGTTTATACGATCGGCTCGCCGTCGGAGGTCGTCGATCTTTCAGGCGTGTGATCAGGCAGATCGTCTTGCTCGATCGTGATCACCGCGTCGTCGTCGTCGTCCTCGGGTTTCGGGGCGGCAGGTGCGGCGGCGGGTGGCAGCGCGCCGACCAGCGCGAGGCCCTCCTCGAGATACGCGGCGAACCGGCGGCGATCCATTTCGTGCTGCCGCGCCTCGGTCTCGGCCTTCGCGAGCCGTTCTTGCAATCCACGTTGTTCGCCGATCAGGTGCTCGTACGCGGCTGCGGCCGCGGCGAGTCGTTCCTCGGCGGAGGCCTTCTCCGCTGCGAGACGCGTCCCGAGCTCGGTGGCTTCGGTCATCTCGAGCTGGAGCTCTTTCTGCGTCTCGCGGAGTCCAGACGTGGTCGTCTCCCAGAGCCGTTCGCGTTGTTCCGCATTGCGCAGTGCTTGATCGAGCGCCATGGCTTTGGCGTCGCGCTCTTCCTGTGCACGCGTCAGCTCGAGCATGAGTAGCCGCGTCTGCGCGGCTTGCTGGGACGCATGAGTCTCTGCGAGTTGCGCGAGCTCGCGCTTGTACGCCTCTTCGCGCTCGGCTGCATCGCGCGCATGGTTAGCGCGCAGCTCTCCGATCGAATTCGCGAGCCGCTGGTGCTCTTCGGCGAGATTACGGGCCTCGAGCAACTTGGGCTCGAGCTCGCCGCGCAAGGCGGAGAGTGATCGCTCGTGAGCTTCACGCAACTGGGCGAGTTGATCTTCGTTCGCCTGACGCAGACGCATGTTCGTCGCGACGATTGCTTCCTCGGCGGCGGCGAGGGAGATCCGCTTCTGTCCTTCGATCTCGCCGAGCTCCGCGGCGTGCGCGTCTTCGAGCGTCGCGCGTTCGGCCGTCCATCGCGCGATCGCTTCGTCCATCGCTTTCGTCAGGTCGACGACCCGCGCGGTGGCCTGTTCGCGTTGCGCTCGCTCCTTGTCGCGCTGGTGCGCGAGCTCCTCGGCGGTGGTGACTGCATCGAGCAGTCGCTGCTCGACGCCTTCCATGCGAGCCTGATAGGCCATCAGCTCTTCGACGCGCGCGCTGATCTGGCGATGCGCGGCGAGGAGCTCGAGGTGCTCGGCCCCGAACGTCATCCGCTGCTCGACCTCGTTCGCGAGCTCCTCGTCCTTGCGAGACAGCTCGAGCTGCGCTTCCGAGAGCTGCCGTTGCAGGCGGGCGAGCTGGCGTCGTAGCGAGAGCTCGGTGTCTGGTGATTCCTGCCCGGCGGTCGCGGTTCTCGACGGAGTCGGGACGGAGGTGTCTCGCGTCGCGGTCCTCGCCGCCGCCGGTCCGCTCGTTTCACGTTTCGCTCGCGTCGGCGCGTAGACGCGATCGACGTGAAAGTTTGTCGTCGGTGCCTCCGGGGTCTCCTCGAGATCCGGATCCCGACGGTGGTCACGCCCGCTACCCGGTTTCTTGGTCACCAACCCAAGGATATGCGGTTGTGGACCGCGGTTTCCACCCCCAACGTCGCCGGTATTGGTGGGACAAATCTACTCACCCAAATTGCCGGTTGCAAAGAGACCTACCCGCGCGATATCAGCGCAGCATGCCCGACGATGGTGCCGTGTCCGTGATGCGTTGCGCGTGCCTTCCTGGCATGGTCGCGCTGCTCGCCATCGCGGGATGCACGACGCAAGAGAGCGCGGTCGAGCAGGCGAACACCCAGCAATGTGCGACGCAGACCGTCGAAGGTGTCGACGTCTACGCGGGTGACGGCACGATCGACTGGGCGAAGGTCAAGGCCTCGGGCCGAGGCTTCGCGTTCATCAAGGCGACGCAAGGCAACTACAACAAGCAGTCGACGTTCGCGGCGAACTGGACGAATTCGCAGACGAACGGAATCCTGCGCAGCGCTTACCACTACTTCGATCCGAAGATCGACGGCGTCGCTCAAGCGACGTGGTTTCTCGACGAGCTCGCAAGCGTCGGCGGCATGAGCACCGCGGACTTGCCGCCGATGCTCGACATCGAATGCCCGGTGTCGTCGAGCCAATCGGTCGCGCAGAGTCAGGGACCGAACTGTGAGTCGAGCGGCAACTCCGGTTGGGTCGCCACCGCGACGATGCAGCAGCGGATCTTCGACTGGCTGAACACGGTCGAGCAAGCGACCGGACGCAAGGCGATCCTCTACAGCTATCCATCGTGGTTTCCGGACGTCCAGTTCACGGACCCGAGGCTCGCGATGTACCCGCTGTTCATCGCGAGCTATCAGTCGTGCGCCAACGTTCCGCCGCCGTGGCAGAAGGCGGTGTTCTGGCAGTACTCGGCGACGACGACCGTGCCGGGCATCTCGACCCCGGGCGATGTCGATCGGTTCTTCGGCTCCGCCGGCGATCTCGCGACCTGGAACGGATCGACGGTGCCCGATGCGGGCGTCCCGGTCGGCGGCACGGACGCCGGCGCGATGGAGCAGAGCGATGCCGGACTCGGCGGAGGTGGCGCGGGCGCTGGCTGCGGATGCCGGAGCGACCTTGGCGGCACGTCGACGTTCGTGATCGGTCTCGTGATCGTGCTCGCTCGGTTACGTCGCCGCCGGTAGCTTTCGGCGATTCCAGCGTGCTGCAGCTTCGTCCGTCGGCCAGTCGTAGTGCCTGAGCGCTTCGCGAAAATCGCTGCGGTCCCAGGTCTCGAGCGCGATCAGCACCATCCGAGGCAGCACGCCGATGTAGCGGCGCCCGACCTTGCGACGCAGCGCGAGCTTCTCGCGAAACAGCTCTTCGAGCTCGGTCGCCGCGGCGCTCTCCGCGTGCGGGACGTACGCCTGGATCGTGGCGCTCGGATCACTGCACCACTCCGGCGGCGAGTAGACGTAGAGCGAACCGCACGGCGTCGGTCGCGCGGTGTACACGGTGCAACGCTCGGCGGCATCGAGGAACACGCACGGCACGCGCCACTCGTAGGGGCTCGCCGCTTCCATGGCGGTCGCGGCGGCCGCGAGCGCTGCGCGGAGCTCGCTCGTATCGCGGTTGGCGCGCCGCAGGAACCCGGCAACGACGATGCCCTCGTACAGCCGCGCGACGACGACCGACATGCAACACGTCTTCTTCGCGGTGCACTTGAAGCATTGCACGGCGGGCAGGCGTTGCTGCTTGCCGACGGCCTTCGCTTCTTTGCTCGCTTGCGCGTTGAGCTCCGCGATCCGCGCGGCGAGCACGTCGAGAATGCCTTCTTGCTCGATGAACTGTCCGAGGCTCCGGCCTTCTGTCACCGCGTTCGACATCAGGCGACGAACTTGTCGAGCTTCGCTTCGGCGTCGCGGAGGAGCCGCTCGTGTTGCGGATCCGGAAGCCCGCGGCGCCGGAAGAACGCCATCGAAGCGACGATCGCATCCGTGCCGACCAGCGTATCGAGGAGGACGTTGCTGACGAGCGCGAGCAACCCGGTCACCACGCGGACCTTGCCGAGGTTGAGCTCGTGAATGAAGTCCGACAAGCCGTAGACCATGAAGCCCGCCGAGACCACGAGGATCGCGATGTACGCGAGCCAGCTCTTGTGAATCCGGTCGGACGACTCCTGGGTCGAGAGCGGCACGGTGAGCCGGCGTCCGGAGACGCCGATGAACACCTGCGCGAGCAAGATGCCGGTGTTGCCGACGACGAACTCCCAGCTGCCGGTGATCTGATAAGGCAGTAGCACGATCACGTACGCGAACAGCGCGTAGAACGGCGCGGCGAGCATCATCAGCCAGCCGGGTGCGGTCGTCCCTGGGAACAGCAGCTTCGTCACGATCGAGGCGCGGATCAGCCCCGGCATCAGCGAGATGACTTTCGGGCCCAGGCCGAGCAGCGCCTGCACGCCGAACGCGAGCCCGACGACCATGTGAAAGTTCGAGCGATTGATCCCGAGCTTGACGCCGCCGAGCTCCGCGGCGGTCTTCGCGAGATAATACGAATCGTCGAACGCCGAGCGGAACGGATACAGGTACACGATGAACGGCGCGATGAAGTAGAGCGCCCACCCGATGAACATGATCCGGCGTTGCTTCTTCCAGTGCGCCCAGTTCTTGAGCTGCGAGAACATGACGATGCAGAACAGACCTTCAGCGAACGCCGGGATCATCACGAACACGTGGCCGAGCTTCGGGATCTGCGGCCCGTCGAACGTCTCGAGAAACCGGAACACGGTCAGCGGAATGAACATGACGGCGATCAGCAGCAACACCGAGCGGCGCCAGGCGAGGAATGCCTGCTGATCGGGATCGGTGACGTGGCCGGCCTTCGACGCGAGATGTGCGCGCTCCTGCGGCAACACCTCCTCGTTCAAGATGTGGAGGCGAAACGCGCGGCGCAGCGAGATCCCGAGGAAGTGCCCGGAGAACGTCTCGGCGGGCTGCCTCGTGATCGGCGTGACGATCGCGGCGGCAAGCTCCGGGTGCGAAGGCACGAAGGAGGCGTGCTCGGGCGCGTTCGGATCCGGTTCGCCGCCGGGCGCGCCACCTTCCCCCGTCGGTGCGGCAAAGCCCCGCCTCGTTCGCCGATCCTCTTCCATCCGTCGAGCATCTAACCAGAGCTTGCCGTTTGCTCCAAGGCATTGAAGGGACCAAGATGGAGCTGCAGCTCCCGTGAGAATCGCCGCCTGGGTCTTCGTCGTCTGTGCGCTGTTCGGCGCCATCGGCGTGTTCGTGCCTAGCTTCGAGCTTCGCGTCGGCGGCTTCACGCTCGGCCGGCGCACGACGTTGTCGCTCTATCAGGCGAGCGCGAATCGCGAGTTCGCACGCAAGTTCCTCGCGGGCTATCACCGTAGCGCGGGCAAGCGCGTCGGTGCGGCGGTGACCGCGGCGCTGATGCCGCGTGTCGGCAAGCGGGTCAAGTCGCACCTCGACGACGTGCACGACGCGATGTTGACCCTCGATGACGTCAGCGACGACGACGCGAAGACCGGGAGCACGGCCCTCGTCGTCACCGTGTGGGTGCTGTTGGCCCTGCACGCGCTGATGGCGGGGCTCGTGTTCACGGACACGGCCAAGGCGGAATTTCGTCGGGGCAGGGTGATCGCCGCGGCCGCCGTGTCGCTCGTGGTCACCGTCGCCGCGATCGGGATCCACCTCGTGTCCCGCGAGGCGGTGTGGGAGGCCAACGACGAGATCGGAAAGGACCTGGTCGAGCTCGGGTTCGGCGCCTACATGATGCCGGTTGCGGCCATCGCCGGGTTTGTCGCGATCTCGGTCGTCCTCGTGCAGCTGATCCGGGCGAAGCGAAGGCCGCTCCCCTCGTGATGCCGCAGCCGAGATCTCTCTAGGTCAGCAAGCGCTTATGGATGAAAAGTTGCGCCTCCAGAGAGAACTGGATTACGCATTTCATGGGCACCATGGACTCATCGAACGCCGTGTTGGTTGTCGACGGAAGCCGGGCAGAAATGCTCGTCGGGGCAGCACAGGCTGAGGACACAGGTCCCCCGGCGATCCTGCGAGGGACCGCGCGGGGCCTCGAGATGGTCGTCGACGGCCGTGCGGCGGTCGATGCGATCGCTGCGGCTCTCCTGAAACGCCTCGACGAAGCTCCGAACTTTTTCCGCGGCAGTGACGTTCGCGTCACGGTCGAAGACGGGCCGCTCGCGCCGGGATGCCTCGCGCGTCTCGACGACCTCGCGATCCGGTTTGGCCTGCGCATCATCGAGGTCGCGGCCAGCGATCGCGACGCCGTGCCGAAGCCGAACCTCGCTGCCGGTTCCGCGCCGTCCGCCTCAGGCTTCGACGAAGAGTTCGAGGAGGAAGAACACACGAACACCGCGGCCGCGGCGTTTGTCGAGATTCCGGTGTCCGCGCCGATCCTGCCGGCGGGGCCCGTGATGCTCGCGCAGTCCGAGCTCACCGAGCTCGTCGCCTCGGTCGGCGAGTCAGAGCCCATCAGCTTCGAAGAGCCGACCCAGACCGCGATTCCGCTGACGCTCGCGCGCACCGCCGAGAGCGAGCTCGAAACTGCGACAACCGAGACTCGCCACGTCGTCGGTCCCGTGCGGTCGGGTGTGATCCTCGACCACGCCGGCCATTTGATCGTGTTCGGCGACGTCAATCCGGGCGCCGAGATCCGCGCGACCGGCAATATCATCGTGCTCGGCCGGCTCCGCGGAACAGCGCACGCGGGCATCGGGCAGGACGTCGGCTTCATCCTGTCGCTGCGCCTCGAACCGCAACAGTTGCGGATCGGACGCATGGTCGCGCGCGCCGCCGACAGTGACACGCCGACTTCGGAAGCCGAGATCGCCTACTGCGGTGGCGGCAGCATCGTCGTCGAACGGTATCAGGGCAAGTTGCCTCGCAACCTCGCCACCAGCATCTAACTACTTTCGGGGAGTCAACGTCATGGGTCGCGCTATCGTCATCACATCAGGCAAAGGAGGGGTCGGTAAGACGACCACCACCGCCAACCTCGGTACAGCGCTCGCTCAGCTCGGGCACTCGGTCGTCTTGATCGATGCCGATATCGGCCTGCGCAACCTCGACGTCGTCATGGGCCTCGAGAATCGCATCGTCTATCACGTGGTCGACGCGATCAAAGGCAAGTGCACGATCCAGAAGGCGCTGATCAAGGATCGTCGGCTCGATAACCTGTGGCTCCTGCCGGCCTCGCAGACCGACGACAAAGACTCGGTCACGCCCGAGGACATGCGCAGCCTCGTGTTCGAGCTCAAGTCGCAATACGACTACGTGATCATCGACTGTCCCGCCGGCATCGAGCAGGGCTTCAAGAACGCGATCGCCGGCGCCGACGAGGCGATCGTCGTCGCGACGCCAGAAGTGTCCTCGATTCGCGATGCCGATCGTGTGGTCGGGTTGCTTGCCGCCGCCGATGTTCCGGCGCGGCTGATCGTCAATCGAATCTCGGCGCACCTCGTGAAGCGTGGCGACATGCTGTCGCAAGCGGACGTCATCGAGATCCTCGCGCTCGACATGCTCGGCGCAATTCCTCTCGACGATCAGGTGATCGCGACGACGAACAAAGGCG
Organism: Myxococcales bacterium; assembly: GCA_028287115.1. GTDB lineage: Bacteria > Myxococcota_A > Polyangia > Haliangiales > Haliangiaceae > JABFXX01. The sequence continues at coordinate 2,719 of JAQBQF010000298.1, read as the reverse complement.
TCCCCGCCGTGCTCGAAGGCAAGTCGGTCGCCGCCAAAGAGTTCATCGCGATCGCGAAACGCATCACGGGCCACGAGGTCGATGACAAGGTAGCCGTCGGGTTCTTCACACGCATCGGTCGCGCCCTCGGCCTGTCGGCTACCCCCGCGTGAGGAGCAGTTCCATGTGGACCGGGATCAAGAGCCTGTTTTTTGCCAAGACGAGTCGCGAGGTCGCCAAAGGCCGCCTCCACCTCGTGCTCGCGCACGATCGCAGCGGCCTCGACGGTGGTCGCTTGCAGCAGATGCGTGAAGAGATCGCCGCGGTGATCGCGAAGTACGTCCCGATCGACGCCGACGCCGTCGAGATCCAGGTCGAGACGCGCAACCGCGAGACCCAGCTGACCGTGTCGAGCGCGATTCAGCCGCGGAACGCCTGACGCGCCATAGTGCTGATCACCGGATGTGCCGGCTTCGACGAGACGCGCTGCGCTCGCTCGATTCTCCCGAGCTGAGGACGGGAATAGTCAGCGCCGGCGAATCAGCACGTTGCCCTTCTTCGTCGCGAGGTGTTGCTGGTCGAACATCGGAAGCTCGGAGCGCCAGCGCTCGAGGATGGTTCGCTCTTCTTCGCCGACGACATCGAGCACGAACAAGCCGCGCGCGCTGAGGCGCTTCGCGAACACGGGGAGCGATGCATAGCGCAGCATCGTGCCGGCGTGACGCGGCGGTCCATCGTCGACGACGAGATCGATGTTGCCGTCGATCCGATCGAGCGCCTGCTGCGAGTACCAGCGGTAGGTCTTGCCGCCGAGCTCGATCGGCTCGAGGGGCGCATCGATCACCGACGCGTACGCGGTGAGCCCGTGACGTGCGATCTCCGCGCGCGTTTCACGTGCGTACGCCGGGTCGTGCTCGAGCGCGATCACATGACCGCCACCCAGCTGCTCGAGCGCATACGCGATCACCAGCGTCGATGCGCCCGAGCCGGTCTCGACGACGAGCCGCGGTCGCTCGTCGGCGACGAGCTCGGTGAGCAATAACGCGAAGTCCGGCGCGATCGCGTAGCCGCGCAGAGGCGGCAGCGGTCGGCGGGGCGCGAGGCGCGCGCCGAGCTCGATCAGCGGCTGGGTCTGCGCGATGTCGGCCTCGAGCTCGTCGAGCCTGCGATCGATCGTGACCCGCACGCGCGACAGCTCGAACACGATGGCCGTTACCGCCGCGACGATCGCGGCAACCGTCGTCGCCGACGGCATCACGACGCTAGCGACGCCCGCGATCGCGAGCGTGCCGAGACCCGCCCGCAACGCGACCTCGAGGCCGTGCCTGAGATCGGGGCGAAGCCGCGGACGTGCTGGCAACCTTATCGGCTCGACGGCGGCGCTGGACACGGGAATGCTGACCATGCGCGCGTTCTGTTGCACGACGATTGCCAGCGGGACTGGGGGACGGTGTCACCTTTGACAACCGGGAAGTCCTGAGATCCCGAACAGTTCGGCTGTCCGTCGGGTCCGGCAAGTTGTCAAAGTTGACACCGTCCCTGGTACCGACGCGCGGGCGTGACTCAGCGAGCGAACTGGCTACACGGGCGCGACCTTCGCTCACCCGCGGCGGCGGAGTACGCGGGGGATCACGAGCACCATCAAGCCGCTCAGGATCACGGCGATCAACACGCCGGCGATCGTACGACCGACGTCGATCGGCGGAGCCGTGGCCGGCTGCTGCGTCGAAGGATTCGAAACCGTCGTCACCATCGTCGGGATCGCGGTGGTCGGGACCGCCTTGGCGCCCGGCTCCGACTTGATCGCGATCACCGCGTCGCCGAACTTCTCTGCGTTGACGAGCCACGACGCCGCGTTCTTGACGTAACGCGCGGTGCCCGCGGTGTCCCATTGCAGGTAGAGACGCGTGAAGCCACCGTCGAAGATCGCGCACAAGAGGGCGAGGCTCGAACGCATGTCGAATAAACGCAGCACCCGACCAAAGGGGCAGATCTGATTACCTGACTGTTACCGAGACGTTAGCGCCCATCCAGGATGCCGGCCGCGAGCCGGGACAAGACTTCGTGGTAAGCGGCGGTGTGACGTTCAGTCCCGCTGTGAGCACCTCCGCGACCGAGGGCCGGCTCTACATCGTGAGCGGCCAGGCGCTCTGCGTCGTACGTACGGATGGCACGCCGCGCGTCCCGATCGGTCCGGCCGGCGATGCGATCCATCTCGGCACGCTCGACGGTGCGCCGTGCTTCGCGCGGTCGCTCGCGCGCGATGAGGCGCCGCCCGAGGGCACCGAGCCGGTTCCGCTCCGCCAGCTGTTCGGCGCGATCTCCGATCAAGACTTTGCCGTCGCCGGTCGCGCTCTCGGGCTCACCGCGTGGGACCGTGACTTTCAGTTCTGCGGGCGTTGCGCCGCCGCAACTGCGCGCTCGGAGACCGAGCGCGTTCGCACCTGCACCGCGTGCGGTCACCCGTCCTACCCGCGGTTGTCGCCGGCGATCATCACGCTCGTCGAACGTGACGGCCGCGCACTGCTCGCCCGCAATGCGCGCTTTTCGCTGCCGTTCTTCAGCACGCTCGCCGGTTTCGTCGAGGTCGGAGAGTCGCTCGAAGAATGTGTCGCGCGCGAGATCACCGAAGAAGCCGGAATCGCGATCAAGGACATCCGCTACTTCGGCAGCCAACCCTGGCCGTTCTCGGGGTCGCTGATGATCGGCTTCACTGCACAGTGGGCGAGTGGTGAGATCG
>JAQBQF010000293.1 GCA_028287115.1 Myxococcales bacterium | reverse complement strand
ACTCGTCGAGCTGTTCGGCAACCGCGGCACGATCCTCGGTTCGCCGGACCTGCGGCCGGAGCGCGGGCCCTCGATCGACTTCGGAGCCGTGTGGGCGCCGGCGAAGGCGCTCGGCGAGCTCGATCGGATCATGATCGAGAGCGCCGTGTTCGCGACGCGCGCGCACGACACGATCGCGCTGGTCTCGAGTGCGGGCTTTGTCGCACGCGCGATGAATGTCTCGGACAGCGAGACCTACGGCGCCGAGCTCGTTGGCTCCGCGCGGCTCGCTCGCACGATCTCGCTGACCGCGAACTACACGGGCTTGTCGACCTCGCAGATCTCGCAAGAGGTCAGCTATGCCGGCAAGGCACTGCCCCGCCAACCGGCGCACTCGATCTACGCGCGGGCCGATCTCGCGAATCGCGCGTTCGGACGACGGGCGTCGTTGTGGATCGACGGCAGCTGGCAGTCGGTCTCGTACCTCGATCAAGCAAATCTCCAGCGCGTACCCGCGCGTGCGCTCGCCGGCACCGGCGCGAAGGTCGAGCTAGTGCCCGGCCTCGCCGTCTCGATCGCCGTCGAAAACATCATGGATGTCCGGATCGAGCACCTCTCGCTCGATCCAGCACCACGCCCCGATCTCGCTTCCGTCCCGACCGCGCTCTCCGATGTTGCCGGGTTTCCTTTGCCCGGCCGCAGCTTCTATCTAGCCCTCGACTGGAGTCACTGAGATGAAACGCCTGTTCCTGCCCTGTCTGTTTCTGTTCGCCTGCGGCGACGACCTCAAAGCCATCGCGCCCGACGCACATGGCGCCGTCGATGCCCCGCAGCTCACCGATGCGCTGGTCCATCGGTCACGCGCGGTGGTCGTCGCGCCACCGGTCAACTTCGGCCCGCCACCCGGATCTCTCTCGACGATCGACATCGCAACCCTCGAGGTTCGGCAAAACGTCGTGGCCGGGGTCGTCGGTGCCGATCCGTATCTCCGGAGCTATGGCGGCAAGCTGTTCATCATCAACCGCTCGACCGGCAACAACATCACGATCCTCGATGGAAAGACGCTCGCGTTCGAGGAGCAACTCGGAACCGGTGCGAGCTCGAACCCGCAAGATGTCGCGGTCAAGGGCCAGAAGCTCTACGTGCCGGGACTCGGAACGACCGGCGTCGTCGTGCTGACACGCGGCTCCTCGACGTTCACGACCATCGATCTCGGCACCGCGCTCGGCGACCCCGATGGCAAGCCCGACTGCGTGTCCGCGTATCTGGTCGGCAATGATCTGTTCGTCGCGTGCGATCTGCTCGATACCTCGTTCGTGCCGCGAGGCAACGGCAAGGTCGCGGTGATCGACACGACCAACGACACGTTCAAGACGTCCGTCACGCTGCCCTACAAGAATCCACAAGGCATGTTCGTGCGGACGCCGACCGATTCGATGCTGTTCGGCGATCTGTTGATCCCGACCGCGCCGTACTACGGCGATCTGACGCAGGGCTGCCTCGCGCGCGTCTCGGTCGGCGCGACGCCAGCGGCGAGCTGCGCGATCACGAACGCCGCCGTCGGCGGCTACGAGACCCACGTCGACGTGCAAGTGGTCGATGGAGCCGAGATGTTGTGGATGGCGGTCAGCACGAGCTTCACCGCGGGAGATCTGCGTGCATACGATCTCAAGACCGGCAGTCTGTGGGCGATGCCCGTCAACGCGGCGATGCAACAGATCACCGACGTGGCCGGTTGCCCCGACGGATCGGTCGTCGCGACCGACGCGAAGATGAATGCAGCCGGCTTCCGCGTCTATAAAGACGGGGTCGAGAAGACCACCGCGGCGATCTCGATCGGTCTCCCGCCCGGATTTGGCAACGGCCTGATCTGTGCGGATAAGTAACGACCTGGACGCACACTGTCGTGCAGGGTCGTCGGTTGGCGCAGAGGCAGAAGTGGGCGAGACCACTGGAGTGCCGTGACGAGCTGTCTCAGCGATCTGCAATCGGCTTGCATCTGCCGCCGTGATGCCGCGACGCGCTAGATGACATCTGCTGACGCGTGCGACTGCCTCTCCCTCGCTTTCCCTCGCGTTCCTGCGATCAAATACGCGGTGATGTCCTACATCGGTACCTGCACGCTCCACATCTCCCGACCTCGATCGGTAAGCATCGCGACAACGCACGGTGAGTTGATCAGGTTGCGATCGACGCAACGCCGATCCTGTTAGCGGACGCGTTCACACCTCGCGCCCCGGCTGCGCGTGTTGTGCAGCCATGGTGGCACCGAGCATGAACATGCGGAGCGCCATGCTGAAGAAGTTGTGCGGGCTCGCGATCGTTGTCTCGGGGTGCGCCGTCAGTGGCGACGCCCAGCTCTCGTCGACCCAAGGCGAGAGCTATGAAGAGTTCAAGGCAAACACGTATCGCGAGACGTTTCCCGGCGGCATGTACATCGTCGACGGCGATACGCCGGTGGCGAACGACAAGCAGCTCTACGAGTTCTGGGAAGGTCTCCAGCAAGGCGGCCTGATCGTGAACACGGTGGGCGGCAACGATGATCGGTGGAACGACACCGCGAAGCTGAACCTCACCTACTGCATCAGCAACGGCTTCGGCTCGAACAAGGCGAAGGTGGTCACGGCACTTGCTGCCGGCACCGCGGGTTGGACCGCACGCGCGAACGTCGCGTTCGTCTACAGCTCGAGTCAGGACGGCAGCTGCACGACGAGCAACAGCAGCGTCGTGTTCGACGTCCGTCAGGTCAGCGGCCAGAGTTATCTCGCGCGCTCGTTCTTCCCGAGCTCGTCCAAGTCGTCGCGCGAGTTGCTGATCGATACCAGCAGCTTCGATCCGACGCTGACCTGGCCGCTCGCGCACATCGTCGGCCACGAGCTCGGTCATATCCTGGGCTTCCGCCACGAGCACACGCGACCCGAGGCCGGCACGTGCTTCGAGGACAACAACTGGCGCCCGCTGACGCCGTACGACTCCGCGTCGATCATGCACTACCCGCAGTGCAACGGTTCCTCGCAAGATCTCAACTGGACGACCAAAGACGCGCAAGGCGCGGCCTCTCTATACGGTGCACCGGGCGGTGGAGGCACGCCACCACCACCGCCGCCACCACCCGGCGGTACGAAGAGCGAGACCAAGTCCGGCTCGGTCGCCGCGAGTCAGTCCGTGCAGCTCTCGCCGTACTCGGTCAAAGCAGGCTCGACGTTCTCGGTCACGATGACCGGCACCGGCGATCCCGATCTCTACGTGCGGTGGGGCTCGGCACCGACGACGACCAAGTACAACTGCCGGCCGTACATCGACGGTCCCGGCGAGTCCTGCTCGCTGACGGTCCCATCGGGCACGAGCTCGGCGTACGTGATGGTTCGAGGCTACGCGGCGGGCACCTACAAGCTCGCCATCACCTGGACCACTCCCTAGGTTTCTTCGCGAGTGTAAGCGCAGACGCAAACCCAACTCCCAGAGCCGAGCTCGGGTCGTTTACCAGGAGGCTTCCGATCGAGCTCGGTGGATGCGTTTGCGCTTACGCTCGCGTCGTTATTCGCGCGGCCGCACGCAATAGGCCTCGGCGACGATCTCGATCGTGCTCGACGGCGACGTGTTGCGATAATCGCAGCGCCAGGCCGCGGCGTTCGCACCATCGGTCAGCGCGACCGGACGCGCCGCGACGAGCTGCGCCATCCATTGCGGATCCGCGTAACAGCCGCCGGTGACGAGGAGATCGACCGCGCGATCGCAGCTCGCGACCGCGGTCGCGACCAGGCCCGCACCGACCGACACCCGCGCTTCTTTGCGCGTCAGATCGGACTTCGTCCCGTACGCACCCATCGGGCCGGGCGGGCCTTTCGGTCCTTGCGGCCCCTGCGGACCTTGCAAGCCCTGCGGACCCTGAAGGCCTTGCACGCCTTGCGGGCCGTCGGGACCGGGCGGCCCCGGATCGCCTTTCGCACCGCGCGGACCTTCGGGACCCGCGGGTCCAACGCCGGCAGGCCCCGGTCCTCCGACCGATCCCGGTGGCCCGGGCGGTCCCGGCGGTCCGGGCGGACCGTGCAGACCGGCCGCGCTGCCTTTTGCGAGGAGCTCGGCCGCGACGCGATGCACGTCGAGCTCGCCGCGATGCTCGATCGTCGCGAGCCGTTGATCGTGATCGTCGACGCGGCCGCCGAGCTGATCGACACGCGAGGTCTCGTTGGACCTACAGGCGATCATCATCAGCACCGCGACGACCCTGCGCATTGCGCAATCCTAATGAATCGCGCGACTACCACCACACGTTCCGCCGGTTTTTTGCCCCCGCGATCAAGACCGCGTAGGTCTGGAGGCGATGGGTGAGAAGCGATGATCGAGCTGGTCGATGTGTGCCTCGATCACCCGCGCGGTGGGGCGGCGCTGGTGACCGAAGGCAATCTCAAGGTCGGGCGCGGCGAAGTCGTGATGATCGTCGGCGCCGCGGGCGTCGGCACGTCACGCCTCGTCGCCGCTACGCTCGGCGAAGCCCAAACCAAGGCCGGTCGCATCGAGGTGCTCGGCCGCGACGTCGCGAAGTTGCGGCGCGCATCGCTGCGCCTGCTGCGGCGCCGGATCGGCATCGTCCCGCAGGATCTCTGTCTGCTCGAGGATCGCAGCGCGCAGCTCAACGTCGTGCTGCCGCTCGAGATCGACGGCATTCCGCGATCGATGT
>JAQBQF010000251.1 GCA_028287115.1 Myxococcales bacterium | reverse complement strand
CGGCGTCGAGGCGACCACCGGTCCGCTCGGCCAAGGCGCCGCGAACGCGGTCGGCATGGCGCTCGCCGAGCGCTTCCTCGCGACTTACTTCAATCGCCCGGGCCACAAGATCATCGATCACTACACGTACGCGCTCGTCTCGGACGGCGACGTGATGGAAGGCGTGGCGTACGAGGCCTCGAGCATCGCGGGCCACCTCGGGCTGAGCAAGTTGATCTATCTGTACGACGCCAACCACGTGACGCTCGACGGCCCGCTGTCGCTCGTGATGAGCGAAGACGTCGGCGCGCGATATGCCGCGTGCGGCTGGCATGTCCAGCACGTCGGGAACGGCGATCGCGATCTCGCGGCGCTCGATGCAGCGATCACCGCCGCGAAGGCCGAGCCCAATCGTCCTTCGATCATCGTGGTCAACACGACGATCGGCTTCGGCTCGCCGAAGAAGGCGGGCACGTCCGCCGCGCACGGCTCGCCGCTGGGCGATGCCGAGGTTGCCGCGACCAAGACGGCGCTCGGCTGGGATCCGCAGCAACAGTTCCTGGTGCCCGACGAGGTGCGCGCGCACATGTGTGAAGCGATCAAGCACGGTGCCGCGGCGCACGCCGAGTGGCGCGAGCGGTTCGCGGCATACAAGGTCGCGTATCCCGAGCTCGCACTGCAGCTCGAGCTCGCGATGCGCGGCGAATTGCCGGCGGGTTGGGATGAGGCGCTGCCGACGTTTTCGGGATCGACCGCGACGCGCAGCGCCTCCGGTAAGATCATGGCGGCGCTCGCCGCGAAGCTTCCGTGGCTCGTCGGCGGTGATGCCGACCTCGGCGGCTCGACGAAGACGATCGTCGCCGGCGGTGATTACAACCGAGAAGGGCAGGGACGCAACCTCCGGTTCGGCATCCGCGAGCACGCGATGGGCGCGATCGGAAACGGCATGCTCTATCACGGCGGCGTGCGGTCGTACGTCTCGACGTTCTTCGTGTTCTCCGACTACATGCGGCCGAGCGTGCGCCTTGCCGCGCTCAACAAGCAGCCGGCGATCTTTGTATGGACGCACGACTCCGTCGGGCTCGGTGAAGACGGGCCGACGCATCAACCCGTCGAGCACCTGATGGCGCTGCGCGCGATTCCGAACCTCGCGTTGTTTCGTCCGGCGGACGGCAACGAGACCGTCGCCGGGTGGAAGTTCGCGCTGTCGAGCAAGCTCGGACCGACCGGCCTCGTGCTGTCGCGCCAGGATCTACCGACGCTGACGAAGCCCGGCGCACCCGGTGCCGAGCGCGGCGCCTACGTGCTCGCCGAAGGTGGCGATGCGATCATCCTGGCGAGCGGCTCCGAGGTCGCGGTCGCACTCGCCGCTCGCGACGAGCTCGCGAAACACAACATCTCCGCGCGCGTGGTCTCGATGCCGTGCTGGGAGCTGTTCCAGGCGCAAGATCAGGCGTATCGCGACCAGGTACTACCGCGGGCACGCTGGCAACGCGTCTCGGTCGAAGCCGGCATCACGTTCGGCTGGCGCGAGTACATCGGCGATCGCGGGGTCGCGGTCGGCATCGATCGGTTCGGCGCGTCCGCGCCCGGCGAGCTCGTGCTCGAGAAGCTCGGCATCACGTCGGCGCACGTCGCGCAGGCCGTGAAGCTCGTCCTCGGGCGCTGAGCTACTTCATCACGATCGGCGTCGACGACACGACCTGGTTGTGATCGTTGACCAGGTTCAGCGTGTAGGTCTTGCCCTTGGCGAGGCCTTCGTCTTCGCTGATCGAGATGTCACCGGAGAGCACCGAGCTCTTCGGATCGACGCTATCTAGCCGCTTGTCGGCGGCGAGGCGATGATCCTTATCCGTCGTGATGAACTCGAGCTTGAGCGCCTTCGCACCGCTCTTGTTGAGGAACGCGGTGTAATGGAACTGCCACGACGTGACGTCGTCGTTGGCGGTCCCCTGGAGCTCCTTCAATCGGGCGCTCTTGATCTTCGCGACGGTCTCCTTGTCGTTCTTCGCTTCGGGTAGCTCGTCTTTACTGACGATCACCTGACCGCGAAAAGCGGAGATCACGCCGGGACGCATGTCGGCGAATGCAGGACTGGTTGCAGCAGCGAACGCCACGGCAAGGACAGCAGCGGACATTAGACGGGACATGGGGCCTCCAACACGAATGATAAGGCGACGACACCACCACAGGCCCGAAGTTTCCAGTTTATGAGCAGCGCGACGTGAGCTACGTGACGAGTTACTCGCTGGGTGATTCGGAAGCAGGCGCCGGCGCCTGATCGGACGATGGCGTCTGGCCTTCGACGGAGCCCGTCTGCGGAGTATTCACGGCCGTTGCACGCTCCGTTTGACGCTGGACGCGACGCTCGGGATCCCACGGCTTTCCATCAGGGCCCATGCCGTTCTCATCCGGGCCAATCGGCTTGCGCGGACGCTTGCTGCGCGGCGGCAAGGGCTGCCCATCCGGTCCGAGCCGAGGCGCTTGCTGAGCCTGGGCGCCGGGTTGCGCTGATTGCTCGCCCGGAGGACCCAGGTGCTCGACGCGCGGGCCGCCGCGATGTTCGACGCGGGGCTCGTTACCCCGAGGGCCACGACCACCGGGACCACGCCCACCGGGGCCACCGGGGCCACGGGGGCCACCACCGGGCCGATCGCCGCCGGGGCCACCGGGGCCGCCGAAGTCACGGCGTGGACCGCGACCCCGATCGTCACCGCCGGGAGCGCCGCCCGGACCACGCGGACCACGAGGGCCACGCGGACCACCGGGACCACGCGGGCCACCGCGACCGGGACCCTTGAAGTCGCGCGGGGCGGCGGTGAGCTGCCAGCCGATACCGGCTTTCGGCTGCTCGCCACGCGGACCGCGATCGTCGTCTTCTTTTGCTTCGACCTTGGCGCCCGCCTTGAAGCTGCCGAGACCGCGCGGCTTGTCACGCCCGCCGGGCGGACCGCCAAAGCCACCACGTCCGCCACCGCCACCGCCGCCACCACCACCGCCGCCGCGATCTCCACCGCCGCGTCCACCGCGGCCACCACGATCGTCTCGCTTCTCGTCTCGACCACCACGACGTTGCGCTCCCGCGACACGATCGATCACGTAATGGAATTCGCCGCGCGACACCGAGCCCGTCGGACCCGCTTCGCCTTGGTAGACGCGAACGAGGCGGACTTGATCGATCCCTCCGCCGACAATGTCGAGCGCTTCGAGCAGGCGCGCCGCGCGATCGGGCTGGACGCCGAGCGAGGCTGCGACCGCGTCGATCGCCGGGTCGGCCGGAGCCGCGGGCTTCTCGCTCGCAGCCTCCGCCGGTGCCTCGCTCGATGCTTCTGCCGCGGGCTCTGCGTCCGCAGCTGCTTCGCCTTCTGCCGGTGCCGCTTCGACTGCCGGTGCCGCTTCGACTGCCGGTGCCGCCTCTGCGGCCGGCGCGGGCTCGGCCTCTGCTTGCGACGTTCTCGCACCCCCCGCGGCCGCGCGTGCAGCCGCTGCCTTGCGAAGGGTCAGCGTCGAGAACTCGGTAAGCGTCTTCATGGCAGGGTTGCTACACCAAAGAGTCCATCGGCGCTAGAGCGTTCGAGCCGTCGCCGATGGATTTCTGGCACTTGGAACCGACCCGAAATGCGAAAAAGGCGCCCGCAGGAGCGGACGCCCTTTCAACTGCACGTGTTCGGAAAAACTCAGCCGCCGACGCTGCCGCTCGCCTCGGCCGAGACCGAGACCGAGACCGAGACGTTCGCCTGGATGTGCCCGATCATGTTCGCGGCACCTGCGATCTGACCCGAGATGCACATCGCCTGATCCTTGAACGACTGGACAAACGTCGGGCCCATGTCCTTCAGCTCCTTGGCGGCCATCGCCCACACTTCGACCGCGGACTGGAGCGGCTCGAGGCGCGCTTTGACCGAGAGCAGCTTGGGGAGACCGTTGCGAAGCGCTTTGATCGTCATCTCGGCCTTTGCCTTGTCGACGATCACCTTGGCGTCGAACGAGATCTCGAGCTTCGGCTCCGTGCACTCGAGGTTCGCGGAGGCGTGAACCTGCGCGCTCGAGCGGCACTGCGCCGACGCCTTGACGTCCGCGTGACCTTCGCAGCTACCGTGGCAGGTGCCTTTGCACTCGCCGTTGCACTCGCCGCCGTTGCCACCGGTGCCGGCCTTGCCCGCGCACGTACCGTCGCAACGGCCGTGGCAGACGCCCGAGCAGGATGCGCCGACATCGGCCGAGGCCTTGCCTTCACACTCGGCCGCGAGCTTCGCTTGCGCGTCGATGTCGACCTTGCACACGGCCGGCGTGTACTGGGCGGTGAGCTTCGCCTTCGGTTTGATCGCGACCTTCATGTTGTCGTGGATCTGGCCCCACACCTTCGCGCAGACATCCTTCGCTTCCATGCCGGTCGGGAAGTCGACGTCGGTCATGCCGAGGTCGTGGCCCATCGTCACGCAGCTCGTGCGGACGATCTGGACCGTCTCCGTCGTGACCTTCTCGAGGTCCTTCGTGGCGACCAGGAAGTCGTGCAGCTTGCGACCTGCATCGGTCACCGCGTAGTTGCCGCACGTGTTCGGATCGACTTCGCCGGACGCGCCGCCGAGGCCGCCGGGGACGGCACCGCCGTTCGGGATGTCATGACCACCGAGTCCGCCACCGCCGCCGGGCAATTTGCCACCGCAGTTGATCGCCGCGGCCATTGCAACAACCATCAAATATCGAGATCCACGCATGATGTCAGGCTCCTCTTCTTTGCGGACATCGATACCGCAAACCCTGCGCGTATTGGTGACGCGTGCGCCCGAAAAGTCGCTGACTACGGTTCGTCTAACGCACGACCGCGCTCGGTGACCCACGGGTTCACGCGGACGACACGCGGCGAGCTCGAGTCGAGGAACACGAGACACTCACGCTTCGGATCGAGCTCGAGCGACGTCACGGTGAACGCCGGCGAGATCGGAATCGTTTGATCGACACCGTTGTGGAACGTATCGACCTCGACGGTCGTCACCGCGGCATTCGCGCCCTTGAGTGCGACGTGAAATTTGCAGCCGAGTGCCGGCGTGCTCGGATTGACCTGATGCACGACGAGGGAGCCCGCCGCGAACGTCAGCTGATAACGCGGCCAGTGCGGCATGCCGCTGCCTTTGATCCACGCGGCCGTGTACTGCGTCAGATCGAGCCCGGTCTTCGCTTGCAGCGCCGCGATCAGCTCGTCGACCGACAGCGGATGCGGCGTGCCGAGCACGCTCTGGATCGCAGCGATCACCTGCGCGCGCGAGCTCAGCACCTCGAGCTGGCGGAACAGGATCATCGGGCCGGGGCCGTAGACGTCGCCGTAGTAGTCGAACAGCTGCGGCTTGTCGCCCGGCACCGGGAAGTACTTCGCGGCCTGGCCGAAGCCCTTCCATGCGAGCGCCGTGATCGTGCCGATGTTCGGATCGTTCATGTCCTCCCACACGTACGACAGGTACTCGGCCATCGATTCTTTCCACACGAAGTCGTAGGTGCTCGCGATCGTCGTCTGATCGCCGGCCCACATATGCGCCATCTCGTGATCGAGCACGTGCGCGACCGGGTTCGCGTACGACGACGGAGCCTTCAGCGCATCGTCGAGCACGATGTTGCCGGGATGTTCGAAGCCACTCCAGTACGTCGGTGCGGTGAGGACGCGGAGATCGGTGCCGTACGGATAAGGCCCGAACGTGGTCTGCATCCAGTGCACGAAACCGGTGTGATACGTCGTGTCGATCGCAGCGTCGATGCCGGTCTGCGCGCGGTCGTAGACCGTGACGTGCACGCCGTCCCACATCCCCTTGTCACTCATCGTCCACGCGGGATACGCCGCGACGCCGAACGTCGAGTACGTCGGTCCGCCTTGCCGATCGAAGTTGCAGTCGGTGACGGTCGCGCTCGTCTCGGTGATCGTGCCGGGGCAGCGCACCATGAAGGTCGCCGGATGCGTCACGGTGAAGTGATAGGTCGCGAACTGATCCGGACGGTTGTCGCAAGGCCCGAACCTGTCGCAGCCGCCGACCCAGCTGACGAGGTAGTAGAACGCGTTCTGCTGCTTGTCCATCGTGATCGAGTAACCGACCTGGCTCGTCGCGAGCGTCGCGAGCGGAATCGTGATGTCCGCGTCCAACGTCAGGACGGCGTCTTTGAGGTAGCCATCGCCGCAGACGTTGACGTTGCCGCCGGCGACGGTCGCACTCTTGGCCGCGACGCCATCGAGCTTCACGTTGGCGAGATCCTGCGCGCGCAGCGGCAAGCTCCAGCAATCGCCTTCGGTCGTCACCGTCGCGACGACCGTCGCGTGTGCGACACGCGTCTCGATGTCGAACGCGTAGTCGTAGTGCGTGACGGTCGCTTGGATCGCCCCGGTGGGAGGTGGGCTGTCATTGCCGCCGCAAGCGGCGAGGGCACACACGAGGAGGGCGCGTCGCATGTCTTCGAATACCACGAGCCGCCGGTCGCTCGGCGTGACGAATCAACCAGGGCGCTCAAGGCGCCGTCATCGAGCTATACGTGCAGCGTGAAGATCGACGCTGCATCGCCCGAAAGATCTCGAAGATGTTCGAGGCTTGCTGCGAGCTGCGAGATCGATCATCGAGCAGTTGCTGGCGGCCCTCGAAGAAGCGCTCGGGCAGAGCGATCTCCTCCCCCTGTTCGAGCGCCTTCGCAGCGGAAGCTAGTGGATCCGGGCGCGGGCGACGCCCATCGAGCCGCTGGCCCCGGAGGCTTCCGGCGCGGGCGGCTGCACCGGCCGCGCGACCGTGACGCGGACGTCGAGGCCGAGCTCTTCTTTGAGCATGTCGGCCTTGCGCACGAGCTGGGCGTCGTCGCGCGACGGGCCGTCGCGGACGACCAGATCGAGGACGATCGAGTCGCCCATGCGCGTACACACCACCTGCTCGACGCGCGAGCGATGTTCGGAATCCAGCCCATCGGCAATCCGCAGTAGCGCTGTCATCCGCCGCAGGTGAACGCGCTGCTCTTTCGCGAGCGGCGAGTCATTGATCATCTGCTTCGCGCGACCCGGATCTTTGCGGTGACAGCGCGCCATCAGCGCGACCATCTCGCGTCCGGTGTCGTCGAGGCCAGGGATACGGCCCCAGCGAATCATGTACTCGCTGTGCTTGTGATGCCCGCGCTGATTCACGACCTCGCCGACGTCGTGGAGGAGGGCCGCGACCTCGAGGAGTACGCCGCGATCATCGGGGACACCGTGGACATCGCGCAGTTGATGAAACAGCGCGCGCGACAGCAGTCGAACGTGCTCGCCGTGCGTCGTGTCGTGATCGACGCGATTGGCGAAGCTGCGCGCCGCCGTGAGCAGCGCCTTATCGTGGGCACCTTCGGCCTTCGCCTGCTCTTCGCGCGCGGTCTCCGCGAGCTCGATGAGCACGCCTTCGCGCACGCCGACGCCGGGTGCGACCAGCTTCTGGATCCCGAGCTGGCGCGCGACGGTCGCGAACACGAGGGCCGCGATGCCGAGCACCTCGGCGCGGTCACGCTTGACGCCGAACTTGGCCATCCGCTCTTCGACGGTCGCGCTGACGATCGAGGGCAGGCCTTTTTCGAGAGCGAGCAGATCCATGCTCGGCGTGCTCGGATTACCGTCGCCGAAAATCTTCGCGAGCGCTTCCGCGTTACCGCCGGTGATCGCCGCGGTCGTCCAGCCCGCGCCCGCGCCGCGCGCGATCGGATGCATCAGCGTCGCGGTGTAGCGGCGCACCATCCCGGCTTCCGCCTCGGCGATCGCGCCGTCGAGCCCGAATGTCTCGAGCAGGCGCACCGTGCCGACCGGCAGCGAGTGGCCGCGCCACGCCGAGCCCTGTCGCAAGCTGACCTCGAGGCTACCGCCGCCGAGATCGAGGATCGCGCGTGGCGGCGACCCGGGCATCGCCTGGATCACGGCCTTGCGGACGAGCCGCGCTTCTTCCTCGCCTTCGATGACGTCGAGCTCGATTCCGGCCTCGTGATAGAGCCGATGGAGGAGCACGTCGCGGTTCGACGCGTTGCGGACGGCGCTCGTCGCGACTGCGCGGTAGATCGTCACGCCGTCGGAATCGAAGCGCTGGCGAAAATGGACGAACGCGGCGACGGCCTGATCGATCGTCTTGGTATCGAGCTCGCCGCTGGTGAACGCCTTGTGACCGAGGCGGACCGGGATGCGCTCGGCTTCGACGCGGATCAGATCGGTGGCCGCGAGCTCGGCGATCACGACACGGATCGCATTCGAGCCGGCGTCGATCGCACCGAGTCTCAAGCGCGTGGCCACGACGACAAGCTATCACGCGGCCGACGAGGTGAATCCGCTTTGTCGATCCCGGACGTCGGGGCAAGCCCGCCGTCCTCCATCTCCGGCCCGGACGTCGGGGCAAGCCCGCCGTCCTCCATCTCCTGCCCGGACGTCGGGACAATCCCGCCGCCGTCGATCTCGTGCCCGGACGTCGGGACAATCCCGCCGCCGTCGATCTCGGGCCCAGCCTCGGGCGATCTCGGAGTCGGGCTACTTCTTGGGGGGCGGCTTGCTCCCGGCAGAGCCCGAGCCCATGCCGGCCGGGCCGGCGTTCTCGGGGATCTTGATCTTGTCGAGCTTGGTCACGCCGTTTCCGAGCACCTCGACCTTGATGCCGTCCGAGAGGCCGAGCTGGATGTCCTTGCGCGTGAACGTCTGAGGTGCGGTCTCGATCTCGACGTACGGCTTGCCATTTTCGTACTGGACGAGCGCCTCGCGGATCGCGAGGACCTGCTTCTTCTCGTCGAGAACGATGTCGGCGTTCGCGCTGTAGTTCGCACGGATCTGCATGTCGCTCTTGAGCGTCACGGCGGCCTTGATCTCGAACTGGATCGCGCCGTCGATCAACTTGCCTTGCGGCGCGATGTACTCGAGCTTGCCCTCGAGCTTCTCGTTCTCGATCGCGCCGACCTTGATCGTGAGCTTCATCCCGGTCTTGACCTTGGCGACCTCGGCTTCGTCGACGCGCCCGTCGAAGATGATGTCTTCCATGTCGGCGATCACGGCGACCGTCGTGCCAGGATTGAAGCTGTTCGCCTGGATCACCGAGAACCCCTCTTTGACCGGGACGTCGATCACCATGCCGCCGGCGGTCGCCGCGACGATCAGCGACGAGGTCTTGCCGGCGCCACGGGTCGCGCCTTCTTTGACGAGCTGGAGATTCGAGCCCGCGGTGGCGGCCTCCTGCTTGCGGAGCGCAAAGTCGGTGCGGTAGCGCTGGAGCTCGGCCTCGGCGACGACGCCTTGCTTGAACAGCGCCTCGTTGCGATCGAGCTCGCGCTTGGCGTTATCGAGCGCGATCTGCGTACTGCGAACCTGGGACTCGGCGGTGTTGGTCGCCTGGGCGTCGGGGATGATCGTGATCTTGCCGAGCGGATCACCGAGCTTCACGATCTTGCCGGGCTCGACGTAGAGCTCCGAGAGGACGCCGGTGACCTTCGGCTTCACCTCGACCTCGCGGCGTGGAACGATCGATCCGGTCGCGACTGTCTTCTTCGTGATGTCCGCGATGTCGGCCGTCTCGGTCTCGAACACGACCGGCTTGGCCTTCGACTTGTTGTAGAGATACACGAACGCGCCGCCGATCACGAACACGAAGAACAAGATGAGCAGCCAGGTGAAGATGCGTTTCATGACGGAACCTCGGGATCACTCAGCACGAAGCGCTTCGATCGGCTTGATCGACGCGGCATGAGAAGCGGGCATGATGCCGGCGAGCGCGCCGGCGGCAATCAGAACCGCGACGGCGGTGAGCACCGTCGAGAGTCCGACATCGGGTGGGCCGAACGGCGTGTGGGTCGCGACATTCGTGAGCAGCCAGTCGGCGACGGCCATGAGGCCAACGCCCGCAGCGACGCCGAACAGCCCCGCGATCGTCGTGAGCGCGATCGACTCTTTCATGACCATCGACACGATCGATATCGGGGTCGCACCGAGCGCTTTGCGGACGCCGATCTCTTTCGTGCGCTCTTTGACCGTGATCAGCATGATATTCGAGACACCGACGACGCCGGCGAGTAGCGTCGCGCCTCCGACGATCCAGCTCAGCATCTTGAGCACGAGCAGGAACGTCTGAAACCCGGCAAACTTCTCGAACATGTTGAAAGAGCCGATCGCGAGCGAGTCGGTCGGTGCGACGCGATGGTGGTGGCTGAGGGCATCGCGGACCTGACGCTCGAGCTCGGGCCCGTCGTTGCCCGGCTTCGCGGTCATCGCGAAGAACCCAACGTGATCGCCCTGGTTGAACGCGTTCTTGAGTGTCGAGAACGGTACGAACACGGTGTTCGCATCGTGATCGCCCATGTTGCCGCCGCGCAGCGTCTTCGTGAGGCCGACGACCTGGAAGTAGACGCCGCTGATCTTGATGTACGTGCCGATCGGGTTGACGTCGATGCCGTACAGCTGATCACGGACAGCCATCCCGATCACGCAGACCTTGCGTTGCTCCGCGATGTCACGCTCGTTGATAAACCGGCCCGCCTCGTACTGGAACGAGACGATGTGTTTGAGGTCCGGGTAGTCACCCATCACGGTGAACGTTCCGCTCTTGCTCTCGTAGCTGACCGTGAAGTTGTTCATCCAGCCGCCGAGCTGGAGCCGCGGCGCGAGCCACTCGATCGCAGGCAGCCTCTTCAAGATCTGGATGTCATCGGTGTTGAACCGAACGCCGCGGCCCGGTGGCAGCCCGTCGTAAGACTCGGTCGTCTGCTGGCCCCAAACGAACAGGAGGTTCGTCGCCATGCCCTTCATCTGCTTTTCGGTGCCGGTCTGGATGCTGGATCCAAACGACAGCATCGCCATCAGCATGAGGATCCCCCAGAACACGCCGAACGCGGTGAGGAACGTGCGCAAGCGATTGCTGCGCAGCACGGCCCAGATCTCGCCCCACGCATCGATGTCGAACAGCGAGGCGACGATGCCGCGCGCGATCACAGGGAGCTCGAGGAGATGCCGCGGGCTTGCGCCGAGGCGGCGGAGGAGTCGAAGCACTGTGAGGACGAGCCGAAACATCTCCTATTGATCTCTCAGCGCATGAATCGGGTTGACCTTCGCCGCCGTGCGCGCCGGAAAATAACCGGCGAGGGCACCCGCGGCGACGAGGAAGATCGTCGCGGCGATCCCGATCCGCAGATCGATCGATGGGTCGCGGATGAAGTCGGTGAGCTGCGCCGAGCCGATCAGACCGAGGAGGCCGACGCCGGCCGACAGGCCGAGCAAACCCGCGGTGCCGGTGAGGAACACCGACTCCTGGATCACCATGAACACGATCGAGCGCGGGGTCGCGCCGAGCGCCTTGCGAATCCCGATCTCCTTCGTGCGCTCCTTGACCGCGATCATCATGATGTTCGACACGCCGACGACGCCGGCCGCGAGCGTACCGAGGCCGATCACCACCACGAAGGTCGAGATCATCCAGAACATCGCGGCGAACCGCTCGAAATTCTCGACGTTGTTGTGGACGCGCACCGCCTGCACATCCGAGGGCATGAACTGATGGCGTTCCGAGAGCTGGGCGACGACCTGGTCGATGATCTTCTTGGTCTGTTCCGACGGCAGATCGCCGACCGTGAACTCGAGCATGCCGAGCTTGTCACCGCCGTTGAACGCGAGCTGCGCGGTCGACACGGGTAGGTAGATCTGGCGTTCTTCTTCGGCGCCGCCCGGATCCGTGAACACGCCGACGACCTGGAACGGCACGCTCGCTACCTCGATCCAGCCGCCGATCGGATCCTGATCGCCGAACAGGAACTGCGCGACCGGCTTGCCGATCACCACCGACTTCCGGCGCTGCGCGACATCGGCATCGCTGAGGAACCGACCTTCGATGATCTGATGCGCGCTGAGCCGGATCGCATCGGGATGAACCGCGTTGATCTGGAACGAGTTGGCCTTGCCGCCGCGCTTCGTCAGCATCTCGCCGCCGCCGAACTGGCCGCCGCGGATGAAGTACTGCCCGGAGATGTGATCGATGCCGGCGATCTTCTTCGCGCGATCGAAGTCGCGATTGTCGAACGTGATCATCCGGCCGACGTCGTAGCCCTCGAACGCGATCGAGGTCTTGTTGGCGCTGATCCATACGCCGTTTGTCGCGTCGCGCGCGAACTCGTGGCGCATGCCGTTATCGAGCCCGCGCCCGAGCCCGAGCAGGAACACGAGCACGAAGATGCCCCACGCGACGCTGATCAGGGTCAGCGCGGTCCGTAGCTTGTTGCGGCCGATCGTGATGAGGACCTCGGTCCACCGATCGAACGAGAACAGGTCTCGCCACTGCGCGACGGTGACGCCGATCATGTTCGCGAAGGCGATCACGAGGACGATCAAGATCGCGATGAGGCTCAGCACCGCGGCGATGGCGGCGAGCATCCCGAGGAGCTTGAGCAGCGCGATGCCCACGCTACGTCGCCGCCTGCATGCCCGGGTGGCTGGCGCCGGCCGGCGCGTCGGTCCCGACGACCTTGCCGTCGCGCAGGCGGATCGTGCGCTGCGTGCGCGCGGCGACCTCGGCATCGTGGGTCACGACGAGTACCGTGATGCCGGTGCGATGAATCTCCGAGAGCAGATCCATGATCTGCTGGCTGGTCTCGCTGTCGAGTGCGCCGGTCGGCTCGTCGGCGAGGATCAACCGCGGCTTGCCGATCAATGCACGTGCGATCGCGACGCGTTGCTTTTGACCACCCGACATCTCCGACGGCGTGTGATCGGCCCAGTCGCGCAGCCCGACCCGCTCGAGGTACTGGCCGGCGATCTGGTTGCGCTTGCGGCGCGTGATGCCCTGGTAGTAGAGCGGCAGCGCGACGTTCTCGAGCGCCGTCTTGAAAGGCAGCAGATTGAACGACTGAAACACGAAGCCGATGAACCGATTTCGGTAGTGCGCCGCTTGGCGTTCGGACAGCGCGCGGATCATCGTGTCGCCGAGCCAGTACTCGCCGGAGTCGTAGTCGTCGAGGATGCCGAGGATGTTGAGCAGCGTCGACTTTCCCGATCCGGATGCGCCCATGATCGACACGAACTCGCCGTCGGCGACCTCGAGCTCGATATCACGCAACACGTGAAGGCTATGCGTGCCGACCCGGTAGTACTTGTTGACCTTGTCCAGGCGCAACATCGACGGTGAGAGCAGGCTAGCGCGCGCCGCGACAATGAGCCAGAGCGACCGTGGCCGCGACATCATGCGACACATGCGACAGAGCGCCGCCGGGGAGCGATCGGGCATCCGTTCGCCCGCAGACAGATCGCAAAGAGCGCGAAGAGGCCGCAACCGGACCGGTCATGAACCCGTCAGGCAGGTTCGAAGGCAAGCTGCACTCCGCGCGATGCCGGGTGGAGCGATGCCGGGCGACCGCGCGAGCCGGCGGCAGCGGCCGTTGCGAGAACCGCAATCAGCTGCCCGCTAATCGGCGAGGCTGGCGAGCGCGTCGTCGAGAGACTGCTTGGTCGCCGGTGCGAGCACGAGCTGGCCGTGCGCCCCGTGGATCTCGCATGCGGGCGCGAGATCGCAACGATCGAGGCAGCTGACCGGCGCGATCGTGAACGTCTTCGTCTTGTGCCAGCGTTCGGCGAGGTGATCGAGCAGATCGAGCGCGCCCCACCGCTGGCAGGTCCCGGCGCACACGCGGACGGTGAGGGGCCCGGTCTCGGCGACGCGGAGCTCCTGCAGCGCCGCCGCCGCGAGATAGTGACTCACCGGGCGGCCGCGATCTTCGGCGAGCTCGGTCATCGCGGGAATCGTCACGCGCTCGTTGTCCACGATGTCCTCGAGCTCGAGTCCCATCGACGACAGACGCGAGAGCTCGACGTCCTCGTGAGTCGGCGAGCGTGTCGGTGTCTTCACGGGCGCATCCTCCTCGAGTCAGGCGTGATTCGCAAGGTGGACGGCCGCGCGGCGGACTGTCCGAACGATTCGCGGACGAGGGGCGACGCAAGTGCGTGAATCGGCGGGCGCTCGAAATGGCATCCGGCGTGCTCGGCGCGCGGTGCTAGGATCGTTCTATGGAGGACGACGAGATCGAGACGCGTCACGACGACGAGATCGTCACGCTACGCGGAGTCTCGTGGCGCGAGCTCGAGCATCGACTCGCGATCAAGGACGACGCGCCGGTGCCGCGGATCGCGTACCTCGACGGAGTGCTCGAGCTGATGAGCCCGTCCGTCGATCACGAGCGCGCGAAGTCCAATATCGGCGCACTCGTCGAATTTTACGCGCTCGACGCGAACATCGAGATCTCGAGCGTCGGGAGCTGGCTGCTCAAGAACAAGCGGCGTCGGGTCGGCTGCGAGCCCGACGAGTGCTACATCATCGGCCCGTACGGGAGGCGGAAGCGCCCGCATCTCGCGATCGAAGTGATCCACACGAGCGGCAGCATCAACAAGCTCGAGGTCTATGAACGCCTCGACGTTCCCGAGGTGTGGTTCTGGAAGCGCGGCAAGATCGTCGTTCATGTGTTGCGCAAGGGAGCGTGGGCCACCGCACGGCGCAGCGGGTTCTTGCCGGGTCTCGATCTCGACCTGCTGTGCTCGTGTCTCGATCGTCCTAGCACCACCGCCGCGATTCGTGCATTCCGCGATGCGCTGCGCACCCCGCACGCGTAGCCGCGTATAACCGTCGCATGCTGACGGTGCACCACCTCAACAACTCGCGGTCGCAACGGATCCTGTGGCTGCTCGAAGAGCTCGAGCTGCCGTACACGCTCGAGAAGTACGAGCGCGATCCGAAGACGAGCCTCGCACCGCCGGCGCTCCAGAAGATTCATCCGCTCGGCAAGTCTCCGGTCGTCACCGACGGAGCCGACACCGTCGCCGAGTCGGCGGCGATCCTCGAGTACATCGTCGAGAAGTACGGACACGGCCGGCTCGCGCCGAAGCCGGGGACGCCGGAGTACTTGAAGTATCGCTACTACATGCACTACGCGGAGGGCTCGCTCATGCCGTTTCTGCTGATGAAGCTGATCACGAGCAGGATCCGCAAGGCGCCGTTCATCGTCCGGCCGATCGCGAACAAGATCGCGGGCACGCTCGACGACGGCTTCATCAATCCCAACCTCAAGCGCCACGTCGAGTTCCTCGAGGCCGAGCTCGACAAGTCACCGTGGTTCGCGGGCTCCGAGCTCACGGCCGCGGACATCCAGATGAGCTTCCCGATGGACGCGATCGCCGCACGCGTGCCGAACGCGCCCGACCGGATCAAGCGCTACGTCGAGACCATCCACGCGCGGCCGGCCTACAAGCGTGCCCTCGAGCGCGGCGGTCCGTACGCCGTCATGTGAGAGTCAGACGGTCTGACCCTAATTGCTTGGCTTGAGATGCAGGATCGGGAGACCTGCATCGGTGAGCAGGCGGGCCAGCTCGGCAGACAGCGCGCGCGGGCGGACGAGCTTCTCGGGCGCCATCGCTTCGTGGAGCCGGCGCCGCGCTTCGTGCATCCGCCACGCGATCGTGCCATCGCTGACCTTCTGAATCACAGCGGCCTCGCCGTGGGACATCCCCTGCAGCGACACGAGGATCACCGTCGTACGCATATCGATCGGCAGCGAGTCGAGAGCGCGGAGTAGACGCGAATAGGTCTGGCGGAGCTCGGCTTCGCGCGAGGGGTTGCTGCGCGCATCGACCGCGACGGCGAGCTCGAGACGAGGATCATCGAGCGTGTCTTCGCCACGGCGCGCGCGATCGCGCCGCGAGTTGAGCGATCGGTTCACCGTCATCCGGTAGACCCACGTGAAGAACTGACTGCGCCCTTCGAACTCCGCGAGCGCGCGATACGCCTTGAGGAACACCTCTTGCGCGATGTCGTCGGCCTCGCTCGAGCTACCGGTGATGTGGAGCGCGAGCGCGAAGATCCGCTTGCGATAGCGGCGCACCAGCGCTTCGAACGCGCGCTGGTCACCCGCTTTGGCTTCGGCGACGAGCGCCGAGGCAGTCGCTGCTTCGCGCTCGGGCCCCGACATGGGGCGCGCGGGCGAGCGCGGGCGAGCGGGGTTCGTCATCGGGAAATTAGACGCATAGGGTACGTGAAGGCTTTGAGTTTTTCTCGCCTACATCCGCGTACCGGCTCAACTAGTCGATTCGGCTCAGTTCGCGTCGTCGTTGCGCACGGGAGCCGCGAGCGAGAACTGCGCGATCTCGGCGTCGAAGTACGTGCCGTCGTCGCGCCAGAACCGATACGTGCCGTGCATCGTGCCGATCGGCGTCGTCAGCACGCAGCCCGACGTGTACTGGAAGCTCTGGCCGGGAGATAGCCGTGGCTGTTCACCGACGACACCGTCGCCGCGCACTTCTTCGACCGAGCCCCGGCCGTCGGTGATGATCCAATGACGAGTCCGCAGCTGCGACGTGCGGCCGCTTTCGTTCGAGATCGTGATCGTGTACGCGAAGACGTAACGATCGTCACGCGGCGACGATTGATCCGGCAGGTATTGCGACTGGACGCGGACGCGGATGCCCTCGGTCATGGCAGAGGACGTCGGCTCGGCGACCGTGGTGCGAGGCACGCGTGCAATCTGGCGTGTCGGGCCGTTAGTTTCAAGACCGTTCGGGAACGACGTGTCATGTTTCACGCGATGCGAACGGACTCTGTCATCGCGTGCGTCGCCTCGGTCGTCCCCTCGGTCGCTGCACTGGCGTGCGGGCCGATCTACCAACAGCCCGCCGGTCAACAGAATCAGCCGCAAGGATCGCCGGGCGGAGAACCGTGGTCATCGCAACCGGCATCGGCGCCCACGGCCGGTCCCGCGGCGGCTCGGTCCGAGCCGACAGCGTCACCCGCTGCTCCTGCGGCCCCTCCGGCGAAGGGTGGCTCGGTCGCTCAGCGCTTTGTCGACGCGCACAACCGCGTCCGTGCCAAGCATTGCGCCGCGCCGCTGTCGTGGTCGCAGAAGCTCGCCGACGTCGCCCAGAAATGGGCGAACCACCTACGTGACGCGGGCTGCACGTTCGGCCACAGCGGCGGCAGCTACGGTGAGAATCTCGCGGCCGGCACCGAGGGCGTGCTCGATCCCGAGGCGACCGTCGCGATGTGGTACGACGAGATCAAGCTCTACAAGTTCCCCGACGGTGGCTTCTCGATGAAGACGGGGCACTTCACGCAGGTCGTCTGGCGCGGCACCACGCACGTCGGCTGCGGTCACTCGCAGTGCAACGGCAACGACGTCTGGGTGTGCAACTACGATCCGCCCGGCAACTGGGAAGGCCAGTACCGCGAGAACGTGCTGCCGGCCGGCTGTCGCTAGGGCCGCGATCGCCGCCCGTCGCGGTGGGTGCACGCAAATCGCATCGTGCGGGGTCCCCGAGCCTGATCAACCGCCGGCCCAAAGGCGCCAAGATCGAGAAGAGACCGTTTTCGCGCTGCGCGCGAGTTGCGTCCGCCCGCTCAAATCCGTCCGCCGAAACAAATCTCCGTCCGACCTTGGCCCCTCGGCGCCTTGTCGGTGATCTGGGATCGGGTCCCTCCAAAACAGCGCGCAGGTGCGGCCCGAAACGCAAACAGCTCGATGCGCGCGAACGCATCGAGCTGGCCGGCCGATCGACCGCGACTTAGCGGTTGTCGATCGGGACGTACTTGCGGAGCTTCTCGCCCGTGTAGATCTGGCGAGGACGGCCGATCTTCGTGTCCTTGTCCTCGACCATCTCTTTCCAGTGCGCGATCCAGCCGGGCAGGCGGCCGAGTGCGAACATCACGGTGAACATGTTCGTCGGGATACCCATCGCGCGATAGATGATGCCGGAGTAGAAGTCGACGTTCGGGTAGAGCTTCTTCGAGATGAAGTAGTCGTCCTTGAGCGCGATCTCTTCCATCGACTTCGCGATGTCGAGCAGCGGATCTTTGATGCCGAGGTGCGCGAGCACTTCGTCGCACATCTTCTTCAAGATCTTGGCACGCGGATCGTAGTTCTTGTACACGCGGTGGCCAAAGCCCATGAGGCGGCGGTTGTCGCGCTTGTTCTTGACGTCTTCGACGAACTTCTTCGAGTCGCCGCCGCTCGCGCGGATCTCCTCGAGCATCTCGATGACGGCCTGGTTCGCGCCGCCGTGGAGCGGCCCCCACAGCGCGAGGATGCCGCCGGCGATCGCGGCGTAGAGGTTCGCGCCGGAGCTGCCGACCATGCGCACCGTCGAGGTCGAGCAGTTCTGCTCGTGGTCGGCGTGCAGGATCAGGAGCTGGTTCAGCGCCTTCTCGAGCACGGGCGAGACGTCGTAGTCCTCGCTCGGCACGGCGAACATCATGTGGAGGAAGTTCGCGCAGTACTTGAGGGAGTTCTTCGGGTAGATGAGCGGCTGGCCGATGCTCTTCTTGTACGAGAACGCGGCGATCGTACGGACCTTCGACAGGATCCGCGTGATGTGCAGGTCCACCGACGAGTTGCGGTCGAGGCTGTCGGGGTAGTACGCCGACAGCGAAGTCACCATCGCCGACAGGATCGCCATCGGGTGGCTCGTCGGCGGGAAGCCGGCGAAGAACTGGTGCATGTCCTCGTGGATCAGGCTGTGCCGCGTCAGGGCGGTCGAGAACGACGCGCGCTCTGCCTTGGTCGGCAGCTTGCCGTTGATCAACAGGTAGCTGACCTCGACGAAGTCCGAATGCTCCGCGAGCTCTTCGATCGAATAGCCGCGGTAGCGAAGGATGCCTTGCTCGCCATCGAGGTACGTGATCGAGCTCGTCGTCGAGCCCGTGTTCATGTACCCGGTGTCGAGCGTGATGTAGCCGGTTTCGTTGCGAAGCGCGCGGATATCGACCGCATGCTCGTCTTCGGTGCCCACGACTACCGGAAGGGACGCTTCTTTGCCCCCCGGGAGGGTCAGTTTTGCGCTGAGTTTCTCTGGGCCGGCCATGGCGGTCTCCTACTACCACTGCAAAATTGCAGCGCGGAGACCATACCCGAATTCATCGACGCGCGAACCGGTTGGTCGCGCCGAAAAACGGCGCTACTCGAGCGTCACGAACGGAGCTTGGCCGAACGGTGTGTTGAACCGGTAGGTGAAGCCGACTCCGAAGTAGCCGGCGGGGCCACCCTTATCGAGTCCGAGGTCCATCGCGGTCGGAGAGATGCCGTCGGTCGGCTCGGCGAGGACTCTCGAGTAGTAGTTCACGCCGAGCATGACCTGGAGGACGTATTCGTAGCGGCTACCAAACGCAAACGACGCGTTGATCTCGCCACGCAAACCGAGCGCCGCGTAGTTGAACGTCTGGCTGCCGGTCCCTTGGTCTTGGTTCGGATCCATCATCGCGAGCGAAACACCGCCGAGCGGGGTCAAACACAAGCGTCCGCCGACACACAGGTGCTTGTACGCAGCGATGCCGACATCGAAGATGTCGAGGTTACCGACCGCGGTCGTCGACATTCCATTGCCGGCGCCGATGTTCGTGATCTGCAAGTAGCCTTGGACGCCGACGCGGGACGCGGGCGAGACGATGTAGTCGCCCTTGAACCGGATGCCGCCCGACGCCGTGCCGTAGACGCCCGGCTGGCCGATATTCGCGCCGCCGCCGAAAAGATCGACGCCGAGCGACCACGTGTAGTTGTGCTCGGGCGCAGAACCGGTGAACAGACCTTGCGTCGGCGGACGGCCGACGGCGTACGGCTGCTGCGGCCGTGTGCCGGTCGGAACCGTGCCTCCCGGGCCGGTCGGACCCGGTCCGGTAGGTCCGGTGACGTTCGGATTGCCGTCGGGCACATGCGCAGGATCGGTGAGGTTTTGATCGCCACCACCACCGCCGGTCGGCTGCAGGTCGATGCCCTGGCCCTTTGCTTCGACTTTGATCTTGTCGACGAGCTTGGTCGTCTTGCCGTGGAGCTTGTCGTCCGGGTTGTTCTTCTCGACGGCGTTACACGCGGTGAGCGCCTCGCCGAACTTGCCTTCTTGATAGAGCGACGTGCACAGGTTGAAGAAGTACTTGGCCTCCGGCACGCGGGCGACGGCGTCACGAAACTTCGCGCTCGCCTCGGCATACCTGCCGCCGAACATCAGGTCTTTGCCTTCTTCGTTCTCGCGCGCGGCAATGTCGACTTGCGCCTGCGCGTGCGCGTACCCGCTGCTCGCGAGCGAAATCGCGACGACGATGATGACTAGCCTAGACATAGTTCCTCCCACGGACGCCTGGCCAGCGTATCACTAACGCTGCTTGGCTTGTCGTTCCGCGAGTTTGTCGGCGCGATCTTCCTCACGATGAACGGCACGATCGATCATTTTCCTGGCAGCTTCGTGGCCGCGCAGGTGCCAGCTCTCGGGATTGCCGAGTAGGACGGACACGATGATCTCCGGCTTCTCGGCCGGCGCGTACCCGACGAACCACGAGTGCTCCATGAAGAACGGCGTGTTCGTCGTGAGTGTCCCGGTCTTGCCGGCCACCTTGATCGGTCTGCGTTTTCCAAACGACCGCGAAGCGCTCCCGCTATCGCACGTGGCGACCATCATCTTGCCGACCGAACGCGCGATCGTTTCTGCGAGCACGCGATGGGGCGGAGGCACGATGGTGTCGGCCGCCGCGCCGACGCCTGCACCGACGATCGATGCGACGAGCCGGGGCTTCGGCTGCTCACCGGCGTCTGCGAACGTTGCCGCGAGGAGTGCGCCACCGAGCACCGACAGGCGCGATCCCGAAAAGCCGGCGGCCGCTTGCGCGAGCTCGAGGCTCCTGGTCTGCGGCAGCGACAGCTCGCCGAACGTTCCGGCAAGTCCGAGCGTGTCCGGCAGCATGCCGGCAAGTCCGAGATCGCGCGCGAGCTTGTCTAGCGCCGTCGGTTCGAGCTTCTGATACGCGAGCTTGCCGAGGATCGCGTTGTTAGAATGCGCGACGCCATACGACAGGCTCTGGCAGTTGTTGTCGCTCTTCGTATCGCGCAGGTTCGAGTCGGTCACGGAGCGCAGACCGCCGTGGTAGCAAATCTTGTCGTCCGGATCGACGCCGCTGCCGACGAGCGCACTCGCGGTCACCAGCTTGAAGATCGACGCGGCCGGTGCCCAGACCTCGGTTGCGAGGTGCCAGTCGGCGGTGCCTTTAGTGCCGCCCTTCGGCTCCGCGGTGCGGCGCCCCGCCAGCGCGAGGATCCGGCCATCGGGAGCCATCGCGACGATCGCACCGCGTGGGGCGCGTGCTTGATCGAGGAGCTTCTCGGCGAGCGTTTGCAGATCCGGATCGAGCGTCAGGATCGCGCGGCGACCATCCGCGAGCGGCGCCTCGTAGTGATCGCCCTCCTTCGTGATGTGATCGAAATCGATCGCGAGCGCGATCGGCGGCAGCTCGGCCGGTTTCGTGATCGGCTTTTGTGCGAGCGCCTGGAATTTCGCGACTTCCTCGGGCGTTTGCCTGGTGTCGAGCGGGTCGCCCTCGATCTTCGCAGCGGGGCCCGCGCCCGAACGCATGAACAGGCCTGCACCGGCGAGCAGCGCGGCGACTGCGAGAAGCCGTACGCGTGTGCCACCGCGCTCGCGGCGGCGCGCGTTGTCCTCCCCAAAACGCGAGCGCATCGACCTTCGATGTAGCGTCATCTGCTCGCAAGCACAAGAACTTTGCAGTAGGTTTGGTCTCCGGGGCGGCTCCCGATGAGGCCTATGTTCTATAAGAGCCTACTGATCGTTGTTGTCGCGTCCGCGTGCACGCACGGCAAGCTGCACTCGACGCAAACCATGACGATCCCGACACCATCCGTTCAGGTCGGCGTGTGTGGCGAACCGAATCGTGATGGCGTGATGGGTAAGGTGCCGCGCGTCGAGCACGCGGATCGCGACCTCGATGGTGATGGCCGGCCCGAAACGATCGTGGTCGATCGCACGATGTGCACGGGCGACGCCGATCCGAAGAATTGCTACTGGAACGTGTTCACGCATCCGGCCGGCGAGTGCGCGCGATACGTCGGCACGTTCGCGGGGGCAGGGCTCGAACCGCTCGGTTCGAAGGGCGAAGACAACATGAGCGATGTGCGCGCCTACTGGCGGCAGACCGGCAACCGGTTGCTGCTCCAGTCCTACCGCTTCACGCGCGGCGGGTATCAGATTGGTGAGGTGCTCTCGTGTAAGCGTGCCGCCGACGATCGCCTAGAATGCGCCGATACCGTCCGTTGATCGACCGGAATTCCTGATAGGATCAGGGTGGGTGAGTGATACCGGCCGGAACAAGACCGTCGTCACGGCGATCTCGAAGATCAGCGACCGTCCGGTAGCGAAAGAGGCCTGCCTGGTCGTGATCTACGGCCTGGAGCTGGGCAAGAAGTTCAATCTCAACCGCCCCCAGATCATCATCGGCCGGTCCTCCAAGGCCGACATCCAGATCGATCAAGAAGCGGTCTCGCGAAATCACTGCAAGATCATCAACACCGGCAACGCGATCATGCTGCGCGATATGGGGTCGACCAACGGCACCTATGTCAACGACGAGATGATCGACGAGTACGTGCTCCGCGATGGCGACTTCATCAAGGTCGGCCGCTGCATCTTCAAGTTTCTCAGCGGCAACAACATCGAGAACGCGTATCACGAAGAGATTTATCGACTCACGACGGTCGATGGTCTCACCCAGATCTTCAATCGGCGGTACTTCGTGGAGACGCTGGAGCGCGAGATCGGGCGCGCCTTGCGCTACCGCCGCGACCTGTCGCTGATCATGTTCGATATCGACCGGTTCAAGGGCGTCAACGACAGCTTCGGTCACCTCGCCGGCGATCACGTGCTGAAGCACCTCGCTTCGGTGATCAAGACGCGGATCCGGCGGGAGGACGTGCTCGCGCGCTACGGCGGCGAGGAGTTCGCGATCGTCCTCCCGGAGATCGACCACTACAATGCGATGGCGTTCGCGGACAAGATCCGCAAGCTCGTCGAGGTCGCGGAGTTCAAGTTCGAGGACGCGATCATTCCGGTGACCGTATCGATCGGCGTCGCCGCATTGCGTGGCGAGATCGAGGATGCACTCGAGTTCATCAAGAAGGCCGATACGCAGCTATTCGCGGCCAAAGAGGCGGGGCGGAACCAGGTCAAGGGCTGATGGCAGATGAGCTGAGAAAGAGCCCGAGCGACAGCGCACGACCCACGCCGAGACGCCGCCAAGAATCTGACGGGCCCGACACCGACAGCGCACGGGAGCTGCGCGAAAAGAAACGGGTGCTCGCGGCGCTCGTCGTTCACGATCTGCGCAGCCCGCTCTCGGCGGTGCAGGGCTATCTGCACCTGCTTCGCGAAGAGCTCGCGATGATTCCGGACAAGCCGCCCACCGCGATGCAGTACGTCGACGATGCGAACCTCCTCGTCGGCAAAGCGCTGAGCCTGGTGTCGACGATCCTCGACGTCGACGAGCTCGAGGACGGCATCCTCAAGGCCGTCGTGTCGCCGGTGAAGCTCGTCGAGCTGATCGAGCGCGCGCGCGCCGGAAATCGCGCCCACTTCGAAGTTCGCGAGCTCCGGCTCGACGTCGAGGTCGATCCCGAGATGGTCGTCCGCATCGATCGCGATCTGTTCGGCCGCGTGATCGAGAACCTGCTCGACAATGCAACGCGGTACGCACCTCGCAAAGGGCGCTGCGCGATTCTCGCAAAGCGGGATGCCGAGGGCGTCGAGATCGCGATCGGCAACAGCGGACCGCCGGTCCCCGCGGTCGATCGCGAGCAGATCTTCGGACGCTACTTCCAGGTCGAGCGCCGCCGCGCTTCGGCGCGCGCGAACCGCGGCCTCGGGCTCTACTTCTGCAAGCTCGCGATCGAAGCGCACGGCGGGTCGATCCACGTCGAGGAGCGGGGCGATCTGGGCGCGGTGTTCGTGGTGCGGCTGCCGGAAGCTGCGCCCGCCGCGTGAACGCCCAGCGGACGAAGCACGAGTTGTTTGGCGCCTCGACAAGCCGTCGGTCGCGGTTGGTTCGGCTCCGGCTCACCGGAATAACCGCCAAGGCGCCAAGGCGCCAAGATCAAACCCAAGGAGGGTTGGTCAGAACGCTCGTCCGACCGCTGCAAGCCACGAGATGCTCCCTTGATCGATGCTCCTTCAGACCTTGGAGCCTCGGCGCCTTGGCGGTTGGTCCGGCTCTGGTTCGCTTCGCGGAGCGATCGAAGGACGCCGGCCGCGAGACGCGTACCGCGAGTTGCGGTTTAATCACCGCGGGTGACCTGGACCCCGCTCTTTCTCTCGCTGCAAGTCGCGACGGTCGCGATGATCCTGTCGCTAATCGTCGGCACCGCGCTCGCCGTGCTGCTCGATTGGAGGCGGTTGCCGGCGCGCGACTTGTTCGATGCCCTCGTGTCCGCGCCGATGGTGCTGCCGCCCACGGTGCTCGGTTATTACCTGATCGTCGCGCTCGGCCGCGATAGCGCGCTCGGCCGCGGCTTCATGGCGCTGACCGGACACGAGCTGACGTTCTCGTTCCCGGGCGCTGTGATCGCGGGCGCGCTCGGATCGCTGCCGCTGGTCGTGCGGTCGGTTCGCGTCGGGCTCGACTCGATCGATCCGAACTTGATCGCCGCGGCACGAACGCTCGGTGCGAGACCGAGGCGCGTGTTGTTCACGATCGTGCTACCGCTCGCGGCGCCGGGCATGATCGCCGGCGCGATGCTCGGCTTCGCGCGCGCGCTCGGTGATTACGGGATCACGCAGATGGTCGCCGGCGCCCGGTTCGATGGTCTCGGGATCCACCAATCCCCGAGCGCATCGATCTACGTGATGAATCAGGTGATCGCCGGTCATGATGATGCCGCGCTCGGCATGGCGGTGATCACGACCGTCGTCGGCGTGTTGATCCTGTACTTCGTCAACCGACTGACTCGCGGGATACACCATCACCGTGGCTGAGCTCCGCGCCGAGATCCAGCTCTCGCGCGGCGGCGAGTTCGCGCTCGACGTCGCGCTCGTGTGCCCTCCCGGCATCACGTGCATCATGGGTCCTTCGGGATCCGGCAAGAGCACGATCCTCGCGGTGCTCGCGGGCATGCAGGAGCCGGATCGCGGCCGCGTGGTCATCGGAGACAGCGTGTGGTTCGATAGCGAGAAGGGCATCGCGGTCCCCGTCCATCAGCGGCGGCTGTCGTACGTGTTCCAGGGGCTCGCGCTGTTCCCGCACATGACGGCGCAGCGCAACGTCGAATACGGCATGAGCGACCTGCCGCCGCCGCAGCGCGCGGCGAAAGCGAGAGGCTTGCTCGCGCGGCTCGGGGTCGTGCATGTCGCGCAGCGCAAGCCGCGAACGTTCTCCGGCGGCGAGGCGCAACGCGTCGCCCTCGCGCGCGCGCTCGCGCGGTCTCCGCACCTCGTGCTGCTCGACGAGCCGTTCTCCGCGCTCGATCGCGAGCTGCGCGCGCAGCTGACCGGGCTCGTCCGCGAGCTGGTCGCCGAGCTCGGCGTGCCGATGGTGCACGTCACGCACTCGATCGCCGAGGCGCGGTTGCTGTCGGATCAGGTCGTCCGGATCGACAAGGGCAAGATCGTCGCGCGCGGGACCGCCGACGAGGTACTGCGCAACGTCACGAGCCTCGAGGAGTGATCAGGGGCCGATGCACGACGCGACCGCAGGGCGCTCGTTCGGATCGTAGAGCTCGGGACGGGCGTGACACGCCATCCCGTCGGTACACCGGCCGAGCAGCCGACCGTGGGGATAGTCGATGTCGAGCTCGAGCGTCCGGATCGCATCGGTGCCGAGGATGCCGTCGACCTCGGGCCGATCGGGCCTGAGCTCGGTTCGTAGCGCCTGCAGCGTCTCGGTATCGTCCGGGACGACCAGCATATCGATGCCGGGGCTCGGCGCGAGCTCGAGCAGTGCCGGCACGCCGCAGAACGCGATGTCGGGCCCGCACGGACAATCGGCCTCGCCGGGCACCTGACAGTCGCGGGCGGCGAGCAGGTGGTGGGCGTAGACCTGGCGGCAAGGTGCGCGCGGGTTCGATGGCGAGTTCGCGACGAGCGCCAGGCTCGGAATCGTCACGCGTTTGCCGGTGATCGGGCCGGACGGCAAGAACACGGTCTCGTCGGGAAGTGTCCCGAGATCCGGCGAGGTTGGAAAGACTTCGCGATAGCGCGTGTACGCAGACACGCCGAGGAGCGAGATGCCGATCGCGCTCGAAGCGACGAGTAGCGCGTCCGTGCCGCGGCCACTTTGGAGCGACGCGCCCGGCGTCGGCTGCAGGCAGGTGTCGATCGCGATGCGCCAGCCTCCGAACGAGATCTCGGTCCCCCCAATGACGAGCACCCCACCGCCGCGAAACGGAAACGGCAACACGGCATCACAGATCCGAGTGCGGTTGAGCTCGTCACCGCCGACGTCCGGCAGGATGAAGATCTGATCCGTCGCGAGGCGGAGCCGCAAGGCGTCGCTCGCGAACGCGCTGACACCGACGAGCGCTTCGAACGACCGCGACGCCGCGGGCGTGCCGATCGTGCACGCGTCGTCGAGGCACGGGTGGAGCGTCAAGACCTGCGGTTCCTTGAGCTTGGCGCGCGGCAGATCGAGAGGTCCATTCGGCATGCGCTCGCCGAGCAACGTAACGTCCGGATAATTGATCGAGGGGGTCGCCGCCTTGCCTCGATCGATCAACGTGAACGGCGACAACACGTCGAGCACTGCCGTTCGCGGAGCCTCTCCAGCGGCGCCGAATCCCACGAGCACCGCGCCCGTCGAGCTATCGATCTGGATCGGAAACGGATCGCCGGAGAAGTCGTTGATCACGAAGCTGTTCGTCACATAGCTGCAGCTCGAGATCAGGCCCAAGACCATCGATGACGCGAGCAGCCGCGGCATCACCATGGAATCTCGTGAACGGTCGCGCGCCGGCCGTCGACCTCGACGGTCCCACCGGCGTCCCAGCACGTGCGGTGCAGATAGCCGAGCGCGACGGTCGAGCTTCCATCGGCGACGGACGACGTCACGGCGCCGGCATTCGCCTTCTGCGCGTGCTTGATCTGCGCACCTCGTGCGATGGGCTCCGCACCTTCGATCGTGAGACCGCGCAAGGTACGCGCCGCGTTGCCTTGGGCATGCACCCGGAACACCGGCTCCTGCCCGACGTAGCAGCCTTTGCCGTAGTCGATGAACTGGCCGATCGGGGTCTCGAATGGAAAGTGATCCTCGTCGACGTCGAATCCGTAATGCAGAAATCCCGCACGGATCCGCAGCCGCTCGACCGCGGGATCGCTGTCGGGAGCCGCGGCGGCGCCGGCGCCCTCCACGATCGGTGCGCTCCACACGGCCGTGATGTCGTGCCAATTCTGGTGCGCAGGGCCGGTGATCGGCTCGAACGCGACGTCGTCCATCACCGCATAACGCTCGAGGATCGCGCGCGTCTTCTCGGCGAGGCTCGCTTCGCAGGCGATCACGAACGCGTCTCCGGCGTGGCGAATATCGATCACGGAGAGCACGCGCCCTTTCGGGCTGAGGATCGCGCCCCAGCCATGCGCGCCGTCGGCGAGCGCGGCCGCGTTCACGGTGGTGAGGCCCTGCAAAAACCGCACGCGATCGCCGCCGGTCAGGCGCAGCCGTCCCCAGGTCGAGCGATCGATGATCATGTGGTTCTTCCTGCGGCACGAAGCCGCTCGTTGCGGCGGCGCGCGGCATCTTCGTGGCGTCGCCGGTCTTCTTCGTTCCCTACCTCGAGCGGGGGGATCGGACGAGGCCTACCATGCTCGTCGACGGCGACAAACGTCAGGTACGCCTTGGTCACGTAGCGGCGCGTGCGCAGCCGCATGTCCTCGGTCTCGACCCGGCACCCGACCTCCATCGAGGTGCGCGCCGCGTAGTTGACCTGAGCCTGCAACACGACGATCTCGCCGACCTGGACAGGTGACAGAAAGTCGAGCCGATCGATCGAAGCCGTGAGCACCGCGCCGCCGGCATGACGCATCGCTGCGACGCCTGCGCAGACGTCGATCCACTGCATCATGACGCCGCCGAACATGACACCCGCCACACCGTTGGTGTGCATCGGCATCACGATCTGCGTCATCACGCAGCGAGTCTCTACCGGCTTCACGTCGGGTGTTTGCGCGATGTGATCGAGCTTACTTCTTCTTTGAAGGTGCCGCCGGCTTCTTCGCCGCCTTGGCCTTCTCGATCCCGCGCTTGACGCGCCGCTTGAGCTTCACCTGGCGCTTCTTGCGCCGCATTTTCCACGTTCGACGATTGTCTCCGCGTCCCATAGGGCGCCGCTTATAGCAGATTGCCGATCAAAATTGCGCGCGTGCGGCGAAGTACAAATGCCAGCGGCCGCGGGGGTCATCCCCGAGCTGGAGCCGCAAGGGCACCGCATACTCGATGGCGCCGATCCCGAACGGGGACAGGATGCGGAGCCCACTGCCTACCGACGGGCGAATGTCGCTCGCGGTGACCGAGCTCCACTGATTCGAGATCATGCCGGCATCGGAGAACACCGCACCGGCGAACACCGACCAGATCCGTAGCTGGGCGTCGATGCTCGCGAGCATCCGGATATTGCCGCCCGACGGAACCACCTTGATCTGCGTGACGTTGTAGAGCGGCGGCACCGCGACCTGGATGAGCTGGGTCGACATCTGGTCGTCGTTGTAGCCACGGACCGTGTTGTCGCCGCCTGCGAAGTAGCGTTCGACCTCGGGCAACAAAGCCGCGCCTCCGAGCGGGAAGCCTTCGTCGTAGCGGAGGTCACCGCGGATCACGAGGTTGTCGCCGATCGGAATGAAGCGCGAGACCGCGGCCGAGACCTTGAAGAAGGTGTCCTGGCCCGCCAGCTTGGGGCTGTAGATCGCGGCTGAAGCTTCGAGATGGAACCCATCCTCTGCCGACAGCGGCGCGAGCGAACCATGCCGGTCGACGCGCTGCTCCCACTCGAACGTGCCGCCGAACGAGCCACTACGCGTCGAGATCGCGACCTGCGATTGATCCGAGTCAACGCCGATCGGCCTGAGCACGTCGATGAAGCGGCTGCGCACCCGCCAGTCGTAGTGGGCGCCGAAGTTGATCGCGCGCGCCTGTTGCGTTGCGCTGCGCTGGCGCTGCAGGCGCTCGGGACGCCACGACAGCGCGAACGAGAAACCCTCGGTCGTCAGCTGGCCGAATCTCGCGGTGTCCTGCTGGCGATACAGCGCGCTGAGCTCGGTGCGGATGTCGAGAGGCGAGTGAAGCCAGACGCGCGGGATCCAGGCCGGGATCGCGAACGTCGTCTCGAGGTCGGTGATCTTGGTTCCATAGGTCACCTGGCCCATCCACGAGAAGCCGCGGCCAAACAGGTTGCGGGTGGTGAGGCGAACGGTGCCGAACAGGCCGTTGAAGCTCGACAGTCCTGCCTCGAGCTCGAAGAGGGCCTTCTGGTCGTAGCGTTCCTCGATCCGGACGATCGCGTTGACGATGTCGCTGTTGTTATCTCGATTCTCGAGCTCGGGCAGATCGATGTTGACCGCGTCGAACAGACCCGTGTTGCGCAACCGGCGCGCGCCTTCTGCGAGCGCGTCCGTAGTCAGTGGATCACCGGCACGCAGACGGAGCTCGTCGAGGATCACCCAGTCGGCGGTGTGGAAGTTGCCGCGCAGCAGGACCTTGCCGATCTTGATCGGCTGGAGCTTGCTGACCGTGTAGCGCGCCCTGACGCGGTGCGGCCCGATCTCGGTCGCGCTGTAGTCGACGACACTCCGTGGCCGCCCGATCTTGAATAGCCAGTCTCGCAAGCGGTCGCGCGTGCCGGCCACATCGTCCTCCTGAAAATCGACGTTCGCGGCGACCGCAACGCAGCTCTCGCCCATGGCCGGCTTTGACGTGTCGCGCTTCGCGAGCTGTGGCGCAGCGAGCTCGGTAGACAGCTCGCTCAGGATCTGATCGCAGAGCCGTGGTTCGAGGTGTTGACCCTCATCGCCCTGGTCGACGACGACTTGGACAAGCTTCGTTGGCTGTCCTTCTTCGATGGTGAACCGGACCACCAGATTACCTTCGCGACCCGATGCAACGAGCGGCGCGGTTGCCGCGGCATTATCGAGTAACGCGCCTTCCGTGCTGATACTGAGGCGCACTTGGGCATCGCGATAACCGCGGCGGCGATAGGCTTCCTTGATCCGTTCCACGTCGGTCGCGATCTGATCGGACGAGGCCGAGGTCGATCCGCCGAACAACGCTCCACGTATGTCGAGCGTCGCCACTTGGGTGACGATGATGTCGGACAGAGCCTTCGCATCGAGCGCGTGATTC
Organism: Myxococcales bacterium; assembly: GCA_028287115.1. Taxonomy (GTDB): domain Bacteria; phylum Myxococcota_A; class Polyangia; order Haliangiales; family Haliangiaceae; genus JABFXX01. The sequence goes on along the minus strand of JAQBQF010000251.1, from coordinate 8,642 downwards.
CCCACGAATTCGATCGCGCTCACCTCGCGGTTGCCACCGAGATCGATCCGGTAGACGACCTTGTCGAGTGGGCTCGCGCGCGACTCGAACCGTTCACGCGTCCACGTTGCGCGGGCATCGAAAAAGCCGCGCTCCTGGAGGAACGTGGTGATCGCGTGTGCCGACTGCGCGGCCTCGACGTCGTCGGCGCTGCCGGCTTGTTCGAACGTGAGCTTTTGCTGCAGATCCCACAGCGAGAACCCGTTGTAGTTAAAGCCCTCGAACTGGACATCGAGCTGTCGCCGCTGATCGATCGCGAGTGCGACCTTGACGGTCTTCGTCCGCCGATCGAACGAGGTCCGCGGGTCGAAGTTGCTCTGGACTCGAACGCCCGGGAAGCCGCGCTTGTGGAACAGCTCCTTGACGTGCTGGACATCGATCTGGTGCTGCGTCCGCGTGAACCGCTCGCTGCCGAAGCAAAAGAACAGGATACAGGTCGCCTTGTGCTGGAACTGAGCGCGAATCTCGGCGTCTGTGATCGCGAGCGGCTCCCCACTGGGCTGCGGTGGGATCTCGATCCGGCCGATCTTGTACTCCTTGCCGAGATCGACGTCGACGCGCAGCTTGATCGCGCCCTTCTCGGTCGCGGTCACGATGTCGACCGCGGCCTCGAAGTAGCCCTCGTCGTGCAGGTACTCTTCGATCCGCTTGCGCTCGTCGATCAACATGCATTGTCTGCGGATCGGCTCCCACGGCACGTACGAGCCCGTACGCAGCCGCAGCCGCCGTTTGACTTCCTCGTCGAGCAGCTTGTCGAGGATCGATTGATCGATGTCGACGTCGACCTTGCGCACGATCGGCAGCGGCGCGAGATGCAACGCGAGCTTGGAGCCGTCGCTGCGATGGCCGACGAATTGGTAGCCGTACTTCGCCGCCATCTTCGAGATCTCGACCCAGCTCGCGGCCGGCAACACCGTTCCGTACTGCGACAGCGTCGGCTCGAGGAGCGCGTGCACGGTCGCCGCAGGGTCGACCAAGTCGCCTTCGACAACGAACTCGCTGAACGGCGTCGGCACGCCGGGGGCGGGTTGGAGCAGCGCGCCGGGTGCGAGGTCGAGCGTCAAGCACGTCGCGTCATCTGCCTTGACCGGAGTCTGCGTGAGGTCCGCGGTCACCGAGATCGGTTCCGGGCTCACGGGCGCCGGCTGAGCGCGCGCAGAGCCCGCGAGCAGCACGATGGGGAGCAGGACGAGACGCTTCACGGGATGAACAGGCGATAGACAACCTTGCCCTGCAAGTCGGAGATATCTTGCTCGGCGGGGTCGTAGAAGTTCTTGTTGAGATACGCGCCCTGAACGGAGAACCGATCGTTCGTGATCACCTTCCATGGGAGGTGCCACGGTGTGCGGATCTCGACGCGCGTGTTGAAGGTCGTGCCGCGGATCGTTTGCTCGGCATCACCAAACAGCTTGATGTTCTCGAGGGCTTTCTTCTCGGCGTGGACGCCGACGGTGCCAAACCCGAGCTCGAACCGGAGCACGTCGATGTGGGTCACCTTCGAGAGCGACCCGCCGAGCAGGCCGGAGACCCAGTCGCCGGCGAGATCTTTTACGATCTGATCCGCGACGCCGGTCGAAGGATTGGTCGTCGGATCGACGAGCTGGGTCTGCGCCCCGAAGTTGAGATCGCCAAGCGATCGGCGGAGCTGTTCGGGGCTCCGGCCGAGCAGCAGCAGCGCGAGGGTCTGAGCCTTGTTGAAGCCGGTCGAGGTCTTGAGATCCCACCCTAGCTGTTCGAGAGGACCGAAGATCGTGAACGTGATCGTGTGCTGTTGGCCGGATAGATCGAGGTAGTCCGGCGCCTCGCTCGTGATGTCGAGTCGAGGGTTGCTGGCAGCGTCGATCTGCGAGAAGTCGATCGAGCCGGTCGTCCGCGTGAAGTGGGCGCGCGTGCCGGGGATCTTGAACTCGCCGCGGAGCACGCGAATGCCGCCCGATAGCCGCGGATCTCGCGGTGAGCCGGTCACGAAGATCTGCGAGCCGGCCATGTCGATCTGCGCGATGTTGTTCTCGACGCTGAACTTGCGGATATCGAGGTTCAGCGCGAGCTGCGCGTTGCCGATCGATGGATATTCGTCCCAGAACGGCTTCGCCGGTGCGGTGGACGCCGGCGCCTGCTTGAGCGCCTCGGTGAGCTCGAAGTTGCGCTGGTAGGCGCCGCTGACGATCGCGACGTTGCCTTTTGCGATCCACGCGTCGGTGGGCGAGGGCAGCTCGAGCGAGACATCCTTGGCGGACAGGATCAGATCGAACGTTCCGGGCTTGCGGAACGGAATGCTCTCGGCGTCGAGCTCGATCATGGCGTGCTCGGGAACGCCATCGGTCAGCACGACGTTGCCGTGGATATTCTGCAGCGCTCCCTCGCCATCGATCGAGATCGTCAGGGGGTTCTGATCGATGTCGAGCGTGTACGTACGGTGGTTGCCGAGCGCGCGCGTCGAGATTTCGATCGATCCGCCGAGCATCGCGAGCTCGCGCCGGACGCCGCGCGGGATGAACGCGAAGGGCTTGGCCTTCTGCCCGGCGATCGGATCGAACGTCAACGTGCCGTTGACGAGCGGTAACAGGCCGCTGCCCGACAGCGTGATCTCGCCGTCGATCCTGGCGAGCCCGCTCGCCTGCGAGATCGCGCCGGGCGCGATCACGAGCAGCATCTTGCCGGCGATCTTGCCGGGCTCGGCTTCCTTGCCGGGCTCCGCCTCGGGGCCGCCGATCAGCACGCCCCACTTGGTCGGCGTCAGGCCGTCGAGCGCGATCGCGCCGCGCACGACGATCTTGCCTTGCTCGTCGCGATGCTCGTCCTTGACGTTGATCGTGACGCTGTTGAAGCCGAGGCTCCCGTTCGCGAGCTTCACCTGGCCCGACTGGACCTGCAGCTCGGTGTCGCCGGCTGGCCGCACGGACACGTTCTTGAACTCGCCGAGCCCGATCTCGTAGTGGGGCGCATCGAGCGTGCCGGTGATCTGTGCGTCGAGATCGACGGTGCCGCCGATCGCTTCGAGCTGGTTCTCGAGAAGGGGCGCGAGACGTTTCAGATCGAGCGTGCCGTGTGCGCCGAGCGCCATCTGCGACTGCGAGGCATTGCCTTCGAGCGAGACGATGCCGGCGGGCGTGTCGAGGTGTGCGGCGCACGGCTCGCGACCCATCGGGGCCTTGGCGTTTCGGCAGGCGAGCTCGATCGCTTGCGGCGTGACGTGAAGCGACATCGCGTACTTGCCGCGCTCCGTCGGTGCGACGAGCTCGAACTTGAGCGGTGTCAGTCGTCCGTCCTTCGTACGATGGTCGATCACGGCTTCGAGCTCCTGGATCTCGACCCAGGCTTCGGGTTGCGCCGGCTTGCCGTCCTTGGGCGCGAGCTCGGTGGTCACGGTCACGACGCCGGTCATCCACGCTTGCGCGGGCTCGGGCAAGCCGAGCTTCTTCGAGAGATCGACGAACTGATCGATCTCGAGCCGATGAGTCTTCAGCTCGAGCTGCACCGGGAACGGCGCCTGGGTCCCGACCATCGCGGAGATCTCGAGGTTGCCGGACATCGCGGTGCCGTGGATCAGCACGCCGGGAACGTCACCGACCATGATCGGATCGACCTCCTGATGAAGGTCACCGACGAACGCGCCCATTGCCCAGCTGCGCAACAGATCGATGTTGCCGTCGGCCTGCGGTGCGTCGAGCTTGCCCGACAGATGAAACGCCGCGGAAAATAGGCCGCCGAGCGTCTTCGCGCCGACGAGCTGGTCGATCGCTGCAAGCGGGAGATTGTCGATCGCGATCGTGCCGCCGAGGCTTGCCGGGGTGGCCTTCGCGCCGCGCGTCGCATTCTGCGCTTGCAGATTTGCGATGGTAGCGTCGAGCTGCCCACCGAGATCGCGAGATGCCGTCGCGACCGCGCAGAAGCCGCCGGCCTTCGCTCGTTCGCACTGCGCGAGATCGTCGCTGTCGAGCCGTGCGCGTTGCAGATCGGGACGGCACTGCTTGTCGTCCTTGTGGTTCACGCACACGACGAAGTCGGAGTACGCATCGCCGAACAGCGTCATGTGCTGCGCGGTTGCCGAGACTTGCGCGACGGAGAGCCAGTCGAGTGGTGGGCGATTCTTCGCGACCGACGCCCGCGAGATCTTGACGCTCGCCGTGTCGACCGTGCCCTTCGCGATGCCTTTGAGGCCGCAGAACTTCGCGGCCTCGAGCTTGGTGCCGTTGACGTCGAGATAATCGATGAACGGTGGGCTGTTCGGATCGAGCCTGACGCGCGCTCTCCCGGTCAGCGCGCCGCCGAGGCCGTTGGTCGCGACCTCGATGTCGAGGATCTTATCTTTCAGCCGCGAGCTCACGATCTGCAGCGAATCGATGCAGGGAACGCCGGCCAGGAGCAGCTTCGCGTTGATCGTCGGATCGGTAATCGGACCGTTGAGGATGATCTTGCCGCCGCCGGCGCTCTTGATGATCGGGGGCAGACCAAACCGCCGAAACCAGACATCGAGGCCTTGGTAGTCGCCTTCGATCTGGAGGTTCTTGTACTCGTAGTGATCGTTCGTGTACTCGATGCCGCCGTCGATCATCGCGCGGCTCATCTGTCCTGCATGGCCGGCCTCGAACTTCACCTTCTCGATGTCGATCGTATCGAACACGTTCTTGGTGAAGATCCGGCCGCTATAGAGGCGCAGTGCGCGCTCGTGCTGCGTGCCGACCCCGAGATCGAAATCCTTGAGCTCGAATCCGTAGTCGATGTCACCGTTGATCGTCAGCTTCCCCGCGAGAAAGTTGCCGACCGCGCTGGCGACGTTCGCGGGCAAGAACCTCCCGACGTCGATCGGCTTGGTGATGTCGATGTCGGCATGCAGGATCACCGGCTTCAAGCCGAACGTCGCGGCGACCATCACCTCGCCGGGCTCCTTGCCGCCGCGGACGAGCGCCTTGGTCTTGTCGATGTAGCCGGTCTCGTTGACCAGATCGATCTCGCCGTGGATCTCGGCGAGCGTGAGTCGCACGGGCTCTTCTTTCGCCGACAGCGGGACGTCGAAGTCGAGCCCGTGGAGATCGAGCACGACTTTTGGAAGCGCGACGAACGGGCCTAGGATCTTGATCGTGCCGCCGAGGTTATCGCCGCCCATCGTCGACTTGATGCAGCTCCGTACGGTTGGCCCGAAGTTTTTGACGTCGAGCCCGAAGTTCCATTGACCGTCGTAAGGGCGGTCCCAGTAATTCTGGATCTCGCCGGTGAAGTGCAGATCCGAGCCGTCCTTCGGTGACCCGGTGCCCGTGTCGGTCTTGCACGGAATCGTGTGGGCGCTGCCGTCGATCTCGAGCGTGTTCGCGACGTAGTCCTTACGAGGCCACTCGGTCGGTAGCTGCGCGAGCCGGTTGATCGCGATCTCCGAGAGCTCGATCTCGTACTTGGCCTGACGGCCCTTGCCCCACGCATCGGCGAGACCCTGGCTTCCTGGAATGTGAAATGCGGCGCGCGGTCCCTCGTCGAGGACGCGCACCGATCCGTGCTTGCCGTGCATGCCGAGCCGCACGTAGAACTTCGTGACCAGAGGATCTGCCGGATCCATGTAGAGGTAGGCATCGTTCGCGGGCTTGTCTCCGGCATCGATATCTACGCCGACCACGCGCGCAGCGAGGCCGAAGCCGACGGTGCCATCCGCGTTCGTGTACGGCGAGACGTGAACCGTGAGGTTCAAGTCTTTGACGTGGATATCGCGCAGCTCCACGATCGGCGGTGCGGAGTCCGCGTAGATGCCGGCGCGAAAGCCCGCCTTCATGCGCGGGTAGAACGCGGTGACAAGGCTGACGATCGTGCGGTTGTAGGCGTGGAGCGGGTAGGGCTCGTTCGTCTGCTCGATCAGCGCTTCGCCGCCGCGGATCCACACGTTACGAAACACGAGGTCATGGTTTCCGAACAGGGCTGCATGGATGTCGATCTCGGCGGTCAGGATCGGCGCATCGAGGAGGAGCCTACGGGGCTTGCGCTTGGATTTAGGATCCGGATCCGGTCTGTCATCGACCGTACAGTCTTTGTTCGGGTCTTCGATCCGCAGCTCGTCCGGGTCCGCCGCACTGGCGCCGGCTGAGAGTGCGCAATCGTCCCACACCTTGACGTCTTTCAACGCCAGCGGAACCCAGCCGCCGGTGACGACCTTCTTCAGCGCCGAGGTCGGCCATTCGATCGAGCCGATCTCGATCCGTCCGCGCATCCGCTTGTTGAGGATCGACGCGAGCTTGTCGCCCAGGTCGGGCCCCTCGAACTTGACGCGCAAGATCGTGAACCCGGTGCCAAGGAGAAGCAGCACCGCCAGGCCGATGACGACGAGCCACCGGCGCCGACGCCTTGTGGACCGGCTCACCGTGCTCCGGACGGTATCACGAGCATGAATGTTCACCGTGTCCGCGCCTCGGCGAGTTTCGGATCACGTTTGCTTCGTCGCATCTTTCGCGCCGCACCGTCACTTCGTGATGGCAATCTAGAAGTCGACGCCTATACTGGGAGTAAGGACCTAAAGCGAGGGAATCGAGATGTCTGTCGATACGCCGCCCGAGCCTGAGAAAAGCCCTGTCCTCCGTCGCGAGGCACTGCTTCCCAATGAACGTAGTCGCGGACTCGGTACCGTCGCTGTCGTCTGTACGATGGCCGGCGTTGCCTCGGGACTCGCGCTAGCAACAACATTGATGGCGATGCAAGTCGCCGACTCGATGTCTGTTCGCTCGTGCCCGTATCGAGCGGTCCAGGCGCCCGAGATCCAGCAGGTCGACCTGCGCCAGGATCACGGGTTCCTCGGCATCCGATATGTGTTCCACGATGGGTACGCCGAGATCGACAGCGTGCTGCCGAACACGCCCGCCGAAGCGATCGGCTTGCATGCCGGCGATCACGTGCGGTCGATCGACGGCTCGAGGATTCGCTCCGCGGATGACCTGCAGCAGCGCATCTTCGGATCGCATCCCGGTGCCCACCCGCAGCTGTTGATCGAGCGCGAAGGTGCGACGGCAACGGTCGTTCCGACGCTCGAGCCCTGGCCCGATCAGTACTAGCTCGTCGGTTCCTCGAGGATGCTCAGCGTGATGCCGGATCGGCGTCACGCTTCGCGTTTGTGCGCCCAGCATGGGCATCCATCCGAAGGTGAAAGTCCTTCCGTGAGCAGGCCAACGTGAACGAAGCGAAGCGCAACTGCGGAAGGGCGACCGACCGTGGGAAGGAAGCGTGGAGCGAAGATGTCGGGCCGATGAACAAGAAGCGGATACGAGGCGATGTCGAGCAGGGTGAGCGGACAAATGACCGCAAAGCCCTGGTGGCCAAGGCTCGACGCCGTAGATCCGACGGTCGTGCATCGAAGGTGGATGTCCTTACCTGGGGAGACCTCGCTTTGTGCCTGAAAGGGCAACGCAGGCTGCAGCGGAGCGAGGAGTCAGCAGACGCCGTAGTAGTCGCGACGAAGCCGGTGAAGAAACCGGAAGCCTTTGTCGAAGACGAAGGGCGGAACGAGAGGACCGGGTGACCGACGAAGGTCTCCGCAGAGGACGGCGCCAGATGCCTCGGCAACGAGGGCTCGCGCGAGAGGCCACCGGTGAAGCCGGTGGTGACATGCGCAGCGGCGAACCCATGCGGGCGAGTGACGAACCGGCACACCCACGATGGAACGAGCTCATGGAAGAAGTGGTGGCACCCGAGAACATCGCGAGAGCGATGAAACGGGTGCGCCAGAATCGAGGCAGCCCGGGTATCGACGGGATGACCGTGGACGAGTTACCGGAGCATCTAGCGCGGAACGAGCAATTCCTGAGAGAGCAGCTGCTTTCGGGAGTCTTCGAGCCGAAACCGGTGCGCAAGGTGATGATCCCAAAACCGGACGGAGGAGAGCGCGAGCTCGGAATCCCAACGGTCGTGGATCGGCTCGTCCAGCAGGCGATCCTGCAGGTGCTCGGACCGCGATTCGACGCGAGCTTCTCACGACACAGCCACGGATTTCGTCCCGGACACAGCGCTCATGACGCGGTGTACGAGGCGCAGCAGTACATCCAAGGTGGGTGGGAGTGGGTCGTGGATGTGGACCTCGAGAGAGATTCTTCGACCGAGTGAACCACGATGTGTTGATGAGTAGGCTTGCGAAGAAGGTCGCGGACCGGAGGATGCTTTCGATCATCCGGCGTTACCTCGACGCTGGGATCATGACGAACGGGGTGGTGATCGATCGCGATGAAGGTACGCCGCAAGGTGGCCCTCTATCGCCACTCCTGGCGAACGTGCTGCTTGACGACATCGACAAGATCCTTGAAGCACGCGGCCATCACTTCGTACGCTACGCCGACGACTGCAACGTGTATGTGCGGTCCCGTCGGGCCGGCGAACGAGTGATGGCGATGCTCCACGAGGAGCTGACTCGATTGCGACTGCGGATCAACGAGGCCAAGAGTGCGGTCGATCGACCGTGGAATCGGCGGTTTCTGGGATTCACGTTTCGTCGCCGAGCAGCGACTACTCGGCGGCGCGTGTCACCACGCTCCGTCGACAAGCTGAAGGATCGAATACGAGAGCTCACAAACCGGAACCGAGGCGCGAGCATCTCGACCGTCGTAAAGGAACTGACGCGGTACCTGCGAGGCTGGAAG
>JAQBQF010000250.1 GCA_028287115.1 Myxococcales bacterium | reverse complement strand
CACTTTGTTGCGCTGAACAAGGGAGCTCACGCCCTAACCAAACCATGCGGTTGGAAGAGGGAAACCCAAACCGCATCCGGTGGAGTGCGTCGAATCGGTGCGTCGAACTCGGTGCGTCGAACTCGGTGCGTCGAACTCGGTGCGTCGAAAATGACACGCTCGGTGCGGGCGCCCAGACACACTGCGGCCAACTACATGCGTTCGCTCAGCGCCTCGCCGGCAAGGGAACTGCAAACTGGCGAGATCCGCACCGGAGCGTGTTAAAAATGAAAGAGATGGCCGAGACGCCCACGGGTACGCGAGTCGGAACGCAGCGAGGTGCAGTCCTCATCGGATTGGCGGGCGGCATGCTCGTGGTTTCGGGAGGCCTCGCCGCCAGCTACTACGTCGTCGCGACTCGAAGTGAAGCGCGCGCGGCGACGATCACGCCGGCTCCCTCGAACGAAAAACCCGCGAGCGTCAGCAAGGACATCTCGCCGGCCTTGCGTGCGTTCACCGCGCGCTCGGTCGACGTCAAGACCGTCGGCGGCGTGGCGAAGCTGACGTGGGGCGAGCTCGGGATCGAAGTCGATCCCTCCGAGATCGGTCGCGCAGGCTCCGCTGTCAGCGAGTCCGACCTCGCCTCGCTCGCGAAGCAGGGCTCGATCCCGGTCAAGCTCGATCGCGACAAGGCAGTCAAGGCGCTGATCGCGCTCAAGGCGCGCTACGACAAGTCACCGACCGATGCGTTCCTCGATCTCGAGGAGCGCGTCATTCAGCCCGACAATCCAGGCGCCGGGATCGACGTCTGGGGATCGCTGCCGCGGATCGAAACGTTCGCGCGCCAGGGTGCCGCGAGCTTCGAGCTCGCCGGCGTGCCGGTCCCCGCGAGCGTGACGAAAGAGACGCTCGGGATCGACGACGTCTCGCAGGTGATGGGTCACTACGTGACGAAGTTTCCGGTCACAGAACGCGATCGCAACTTCAACCTGAAGCTCGCGGCTTCGAAGATCAACGGCACCGTGCTCAAGCCGCATGACGAGTGGTCGTTCAACGGCAACGTCGGTGAGCGCTCCGAAAAAGAAGGCTACAAGATCGCGCACGTGATCACCGCGGGCGAGATGGTCGATGGCCTCGCGGGTGGTACCTGCCAGATCTCGACGACGTTGTTCGGCGCGGCGTTCTTCGCCGGGCTCGAGATTCCGAAGACGACGAACCACTCACGCCCGAGCGTCTACACGCCCCTCGGCTTCGATGCGACGGTCGTGTGGCCCGACACCGACCTCGTCCTCAAGAATCCGTACGAGTTCCCGGTCGTGTTGCACTATCGCGTCGCGAACGGCGAAGCGGTCGTCGAGATCCTCGGCAAGAAGCGTCCATGGGATCGCGTCGAGTTCGCGCGCGAGATCGAAGAAGAGACGCCGTATCCAACGGAAGAGCGGCTCGATGAAGAGATGCCCGAGGGCCAGACGATGCTCGATCAAGCCGGCTTCAACGGCTACAAGATGAAGCGCTACCGCCGGTTCTATACCGGCAAGAAGATGGTCAAAGAGCAGAAGTGGACCGTCAACTACAAGCCAGTCACCGAGTACATCCGTCGCGGCACGAACAAGGATCCGTCCGCCGTGATGCCGCCGGTGAAAGAGGTCCACGGGCCGAAAGTGCCGTCGAGCGAGAAGTTCACGATGTCGCAGTAGCTGGAACTGCGTCTACGAGCCGTAGGGATCTTCGACGTCTTTGGGAGTCGCGGTCGGCGCTGCGGGCGCACTCGAGTTGCCGCAGTTCATGTTGACCTTCGAGCCGGACAACGTGACGTTGTTGCCGTTGACCTTCGCCGCGGCGTCGGTGCCCCAGGCCATCGCGCTGCCGGCATGAATCTCGAGGTTGGTCGTCGCCTTGAGCTCGGCTTCTTTGGCGACGATCTTCATGTCGCCTTTCGGGGACTGGAAGCAGACGTCGCCCTTGAGCGCTTCGATGATGATCTTGTTGTTGTTCGAGTCGAACGTGATCTTGCCGTTACCGGCGCCGTCCTCGACGATGATCTGCATCTTGTCGTCGTCGAACGTGATCTTCGAGCCGGCGCGCGACTTGATCACGCGGCGCGGGTTACCGCCGGGATTCTTGTCCGGTGGCTTGTCTTTGCCGTTCCACAGCGCGCCCACGACGAGCGGATGATCCATGTCGCCGTGCTCGAACAGCACGAGCACTTCGTCGTCGATCTCGGGGATGAAGAACCAGCCGCGGTTCTTGCTCGCACCGAGCATGATGATCGGCGCCCAGAAAGTCGTGTCCGTCTCGGACAGGACCGGGATCTTGATCTTGACGCGGCCGAGCTTCGACGGGTCCTTGTTATCGGTGACGATCGCGATCACGGGCTCGTACATGCGAGCGGCCTCGGTCTCGGCGGTGCGGATCTGGTCCGCAAACACGCTCGCGAGGTCGTAGAACGCTGCCATAGGCTTGATGTTACTACGGTCGCCCGCCGGCCGAGCTTCCCAGATGCATCTCCTGGGGTTGCAGGGGAGGGGTCGGGGGCGGCGGCTGATTTACCGCCAGGCCATCCGTGGGCAACAGGCCAAGGATGGCCAGGGACGGGTCATTGCCGGGGGCGGCCCCCGCGGCCTGGGCTTTCGCGCCCGAGTTGTCCATCGCGACGAGGCCGATCGCGATCGCATCGCCGTGCCACTCGAACGGCACGTTGAACGTGAAGCGCTCGCGGATGTACTCGTTCGCATGCCAGCGATCGCTCGGAAAGAACCCGTCCGCGGTCGGCCGCAGCGACGTCTTGAACAACGTGCTTGGTGCCGGATCGGTCGGCTTCCAGCTCGCCTTGTCGACAGGCCACGCGGCGAGCAGGAACTTGTAGGCGATCTGCGACCGGTCGTGGACCGCGAAATAGACGTGGACGTCGATCTTGCCGCCTTGTTTGACGGTCTGCCCGGGATCGAGCCCGATGCCGATGATCTCGATCTTGCCGCCATCGAGCGACTGATCGACCGTCTTGACCGCCGGGGTCGGCGGCGTCTTGAGGAGCACGTCGGCGATCCGTTCGTTGGCTTGGTTGAACAGCGGATCGCGCGCGTAGACGACGCGCTCGAGCCAGGCATCGAGTGCCTCGCGCATCACGGTCAGCGCCGCTGGATTCTTCGGCGCGAGGTTGTCGTGTTCCCACGGATCCTTCTTGAGGTCATAGAGCTCGTAGAGGTTTGCGTGCAGGTAATAGATCAGCTTCCACGCCTCCGAGATCGCGGCGCGCTGCGGGCTCGGCGCATTGGTCTCGGCGAACACGATCCGATCGTGGTCCTCCTTGCCGTAGAAGATCGACGGGACGAGGCTATGACCCTCGAACGACAGATCGTGGACGTCGATCCCGCACAGCTCCGCGAGCGTCGGCACGATGTCGAGGTTCGTGACCGCACCGCCGATCACGTGCGGCTTGTTATCCGGAACATAGAAGATCATCGGCACGTGCTGGAGCTCGCGGTAGAGCGCGGTGCCGTGGGTTCCGAGCGGAACCGTGTGCTCGCCCATGCTGTCGCCGTGATCGCTCGTGATCACGATGATCGTGTTGCCGTCGCTCGGGAGCCGCTTGAGCTCGTCGAGGAGCCGCCCGATCTGCTGATCGGTCCATCGGATCTCGGCGTCGTAGAGGTCGGGCTCCGAGTTGCCGTAATCGATCACGTCGGGGTGCGCGACGTAGCGGCCGTGCGGATCGATGTAGTGCGCCCACATGAACCACTTGTGGCCTTGCTCGCGCGAGATCCACGCGAGCACGTGATCGGTGACCTTGTCGGCCGCCACTCGATATGGATCGGACGTCTTGCCGATCGTGTTGTCGTAGTCGTCGACGCCTTGCTCCATGCCCCAGTCATTCCACCACTCGTGCGACGCGACGACGGCGGTGCGATAGCCGGCGCGCTTCATGATCTCGGCGAGCAGCGTGTTCTCGGGCTTGAGCCGCGGCGGCGTGCCCGGCGCATTGGTCTCGTCGAGCGCGATGCCCGAGTGGAAGTACTTCGACGTGATGATCGCCGGGATCGAAGCCATCGTACCCGCGGCCGGCGCGTTGCAAAACGTGAACGAGGTGGATCGCTTGACGAGCTTGTCGAGGAGCGGCGTCGTGTCGCGATGCTTGGGGCTGTCCGCGTAACCGCCGAACGTCGTGTGGTCGTAGCGGAGCGTATCGACGGTGATGAACAGGACGTTCCAGTCTTTCTTGAACTCGGGCGGCACCGGCAAGGTCGGTCCCGACGGTGCGATCGGCGCGCGCAGCGAGAAGTCGTGGCCGTCGCAGTTCTGATCGATCCCATCGTCGGGCTTGTCGATCGCGCCGGGATGGATCGTGCGGTCGAAGGGCGCGCAGTCGTTCTCGCCGAGCAGCGAACCGAAGCCGTCGCGATCGAGATCGTTCGCGTAACGCACGACCTGGACCAGGTCATCGAGCGCCGGCGACGCGGTGATCACGATGTACTTCGTCCCCGGATCTCCGCCCCACTTCCACAGCGTCCCGACCATCAGCGCGCACGCGGCGGCCGAGATCGCGAGCGCATGGCGACGGCTCCGAGTGCGCCGCTTACGGGTTTCGCGCGTACGCGCCGCGACGCCCATGCCGAGCGCGATCACGACGACCGAGATCACCAAGCGAATGTGGAGCGAGGCCCGGTACTCGGGCCAGATCGCCCACACGACCCCGATCACCGAGATCACGAGGACGCCGATGAAGGTGCCTGCGAGCCGCCAGCGACCGAGCGGGTTCCACGGACCGAGTCGCGGTGCGAGAGCGTCCGCGCCCACGGCGGCGGCCAGCGTGAATACGCGGCACAGCGGCCTCGCGACGGCGATCGCGCCGAGGGCGAACGCCGCGATCACGGCAGAGATCAGCGGCGGATCCTTGAATGTCGCGAGCACGACGATCGTCGCGCGCTGGATCACGACGCCGATCAAGCCCGCGGTGACGAACCAGCCCCATACGAGCGGGACGCCGCGCCGGATCCCGCGTTCGACCGGCGCCGGAACGTACCAACCCGGCGCATACGCGCGCTCGCGATCGAAGTACCAGTCGAACAGCCGCGCACCGACGAGCGCGCAGGCGGTCACGATCGCGAGGATCAGCCATAGCCAGAGCGTCAGGGTTGCGGTGAGCGCGACGAGGCCGACGTTGTTTGCGAGCTCTACCGAGCCCGAGTACGTCCAGAGCGTCAGCGCGTACTCGATCACGCCGAACGCGACGGCTCCGCCGGTCGCCATCTGGATCGCGCGCCCGACATCGCCGGTCGCGGCTGCGCGGAGCGATCGATAGCGCCTTCCCGAAGCAGAGCGGGGCGGGCTGTTCCCGACGGCCGGGGTGGCCGATGGCACCAACACGATCGATGTGGTGGTATCACGTTCGGGAGCAACGTGCCCGTGACACCGCGCCATGGCTCGCTCCATCTCGGGCGTTACGGATGGCTGGCCGCGATCGCGGTCGCGTACCTCTACGTGTTTCCGTATTTCCCGCGGATCCACAGCGCGAACGAGCTGCCGCGCGTCTACCTCGTCAAGGCGATCGTCGAAGACCATACGTTCGCGATCGATCGTGGCGTCGATCGATGGGGCGGCACCGCGGACATGGCCCCGTGGCAGGGGCATCAGTACTCGAACAAGGCACCGGGCTCGTCGCTGATCGCCGTGCCGGTCTACGCGGTCGTCAGTTGGATCGGCGGCGAGCCGAGCCTGGCGGTCTCGCTGTGGATCGCGCGGATCACCTCGGGCGTGATACCGGCCCTGCTGTTCTTGTGGCTGTTGTCGGGCTTCTTGGAGCGGTTCGTTCCGGACGAGGCGACGCGGCGCCTGCTGCTGATCGCGTACGCGCTCGGCTCGATGGCGATGACGTACTCGATCTTGTACTTCTCGCATCAGCTCGCCGCGGTCTGCATCGGCAGCGCGTGGATCCTCGCGATCGACGTCGCCGAACGAAGGCGCGGCATGCTCGCGATCGCGGCCGCCGGTGCGCTCGCCGGCGCCGCACCGCTCGTCGATTATCAAGCGGCGTTCGCCGGGGTGCCGATCGTGATCTATCTGATCTGGAAGCTGCGAGCGTGGCCGCGTCGCGAGGTGCTCCGGTTACTCCTCGTCGCGTCGGCGGCCGCAGCGGTCCCGATCGTCGTCTTGCTCTGGTACCACTCCGTGTGTTTCGGCAGCCCGTGGAAGACCGGCTACGACAACTCGGTCTCGTTCGCGCACTTTCACAGCCAGGGCTTTCTCGGGATGACCTCGCTGCGCTGGGAGGCGTTCTACGGCTCGCTGTTCCGGCCCGACAATGGCCTCTTCGTGCTCGCGCCGTGGTGGCTGCTCGCGATCCCCGGAGGCGTCGTGCTGTGGCGACGCGGCGATCGGGCGACCGTGCTCGCGCTCGCAGGCGTCGTGCTCGTGTTCGTGCTGTTCGTGTCGTCGATCAACTTCTGGCGCGGCGGCTGGAACGTCGGGCCTCGCTACATCACGGCGATGTTGCCGTTCATGCTCCCGCTGGTCGGCGTCGCGCTGGGGTCTTTGCGCGGCCGCCCGTGGCTCCTCGGGGTCGCCTGCGGAACGATCGTGTCGGCCGTGATCATCTACTGTCTGTCGTCCGCGACCTTTCCGTACTGGCCGGACTCGATGCCCGATCCGCTCTACGAGGTCACGTTCAGGCTGCTCGGCGATCATGCGGTCGCGCCTAATCTTGGCCAGGCCGTCGGCGCGACCGGGCTCCTCAGCATTGCCCCGTTCGTTCTGGGGATCTCCGCCTTGCTCGGGTGGGCCATCCAGCGGGTGGCGGGCTGGCGGGGGCTCGCGAGCGCCGTCGTCGTGGGAATCGCCATCACCATGGCATTTGGCCTCGTCTCGCACGGGGGAGCCGTCGCGGATCGCGGATACATGCAGACGGTGCGCCCTGCAGTCGCGCAGTGACTGCAAGGTTGTGTTACGAACGTCGGCGATGCGAGCCCTCGCGGTCGCCGCGCTCGTCGTGGTTGCGTGTAAGGGCTCCCCGTCCAAGCTGCGGGACGATGCCGCGGGCAGCGACGCGGTCGTCGATCCTGCGGAGCTCGCTGCTCGGTTCGACAAGAAGTGCGTCGCGGGAGACCTCGAGGCGTGCCGCAACCTCGGCGTGATGTACGCGGAGGGCACGGGCGTCTCGCCGGATCCGCGGCGCGCGACCGCGTTGTTCGGGCAAGCGTGCACCGGAGGAAACCTGTCGGCGTGCAATCACCTCGCACTCGCCCTCGCCGAGGGCATGGGCACCGACAAGAACCCTCAGCGCGCGATGGAGATCTATCAAAAGGCATGCGACGGCGGATACAAGCTGTCGTGTCGAAACCTCGGCTTGCTCCTCCGCGACGGTCGGGGCGTCGCGGTCGACCTGCAGCGCGCCGAAACGCTCCTCGACAAGGCCTGCAAAGGCAACGTGCCGTTTGCGTGTACGAACGTCGGTGATCTGGATGCCACGCTGGCGGCCAAAGGCGGCGTCGGCCGCTGGAAGCAGGCCGTAACGCACTACAAGCTCGGCTGCGACTCCGGCGATCCGACGGCGTGCCGGCAGATCGGCGTCTTGTATCTCGAGGGCAAAGGCCTCCCGAAGAGCACCAGCGCCGCCGCGGTCTGGCTCGAGCGAGCATGCCTGCCCGACGATGCGGTGGCCTGCCGTCTGCTGGGCGCGATGGCCATGCAGGGTCTCGGCGTGCCGCGCGATCTAGAGCGCGGCAAGCAGCTGCTGACGCGCGCGTGCGATGCAAAGGATGACGAGGCGTGTCGGCTGCTCAAGCTCGCTTCCGAGACCGGTGGCGGCGACGCGGGAGTTTCCGGAGCGACTCCCGGTCCCGATGCAGCTCCCGATACGGGCTCTGCGACCGGTCCCTGAGTGTCTCCTGGGCGCTCACTCCGGACCGATTTGGACGCATGTAGGTCGGATCCGCATGTTCATCCACATATATCGTAAGTTACCGAAGTGCCGTCCCTCCCGGACACTGTCCTGACCTCGGGATCACAACTTATTCACACGCGATCCCCCGATCTGGGCGGGACCATGGAAATCGGGTGCTTAGGTCCAAATTGGCTTGTGAATAACCGGCCTGTTTTGGGCACTAGTCAACAGGGTCCCTCACAGCGCAATGCGTCAAACGAGGTGCTTCAAAAGTGTAGCGCCGGCGCACAGTGAGATCAGTCCGCAGCCCGGACGGGGAGGTCCGTATATCGGACGCCGAGGTCCGACCAGCCGGACGGAACAGGTCCGTAGGGCGGACGAGTGTGTCCGTCGTTCGGACGCCGACGTCCGCGATTCGGACGTGGAGCGAAAATCACCGACGGTGTGTACGACCGCCGCGATCCCACGTACGCCGCCGCGCGATCACACGTAGCCGACGTGCGTGATTCACGTACGAGGTTTCGCGGCGCATACGTGAGCTCACGTAGACCACTCCGAGATGCCTACGGGAAGTCACGTACGAGATGCGCGCGCGCGACAGAGCGCGTACGCGAAGCCACGTACGTACGATCCCTGCCGCGAAAACTGCGCGCGCGTGTTGGCGGAAATTTCGTCAACGGTGCTTTTCGAACGGATGCGATCCGCGTGGTGCGGAATTTTCGTCAACGAGCGCGTGTCTCGAGGCGATCCAATGCGCGCGCGTTTGTTGACGGAAATTTCGTCAACGGTGCTTGTTCGAACGGATGCGATCCGCGTGGTGCGGAATTTTCGTCAACGAGCGCGTGTTCCGAAGCGCTCCCGTGCGCGCGCGTGTGTTGGCGGAAATTTCGTCGACCGTGCTTGTTCGAGCGGATGCGATCCGCGTGCTGCGGAAGTTTCGTCAACCGAGCGCGTGTTCCGAAGCGCTCCCGTGCGCGTGCGTGTTCGGAGAATTTCGTCCCGCGCGCGACTTCCGAACCTGCAGCTACGGGACGGTGCGGAGCGAGCGATACAGCTGGACGTATTGATGCGCCGATGCCGTCCACGAAGAGTCGCGCGACATCGCTGCGCCGCGCACGGCCGCGAGCGCTTTCGGATCGCGATAGAGCTTCACCGCGCGAGCGAGCGCTAGTGCGAGCGCGGCGCCGCTCGGGACCTCGAACCGGATCCCGGTGCCTTTACCGCGCACGAGCTCGGCGTCGCCCGGATCGATCACCGTGTCTCGCAAGCCACCGACCGCGTGCACGATCGGGATCGCGCCGTAGCGCATCGCATAGAGCTGGCCGAGCCCGCACGGTTCGAATCGCGAAGGCATCACGAACAGATCGCTACCCGCGTAGATCCGGCGCGATAGGTCGAGGTCAAAGCCGATCCGCACGGCGACGTGCTCGGGGAACATCTCGGCGAGCGTACGAAATCGAGCTTCGAGCGCGGGCTCACCAGAGCCGAGCACGATCAGCTTCGCGCCGAGCACTTCGAGCTCGGGCACGATGTCGGCAACGAGATCGAGTCCTTTCTGATCGGTCATCCGCGCGATCACGCCGATCAGCGGCTCGTCGGCCGAGAGCTGCAGTCCCATCTCCTTTGCGGCGGCCGTCCTGCACGCGGCTTTTCCGGCGAGGTCGCTGCGTGTGAAGTTTGCGGGGAGCGCACGGTCGGTGGCCGGATCCCAGGACTTCACGTCGATCCCGTTGACGATTCCGACGAGCCGGCGCACGTCCCAGCGCAAGAAGTCATCGAGCGCCTCGCCACGTTCAGGCGTCAGAATCTCGCGCGCGTAACTCGGGCTGACGGTCGTCACGGCATCTGCTGCGGCGAGCCCGCCCTTCAACAGGCACACCTGGTCCCAGAACTCGATGTGGTGCAGATCGAACATCGACCACGGGAACCCGAGGTCGGTCATCGCCTGCTTCGGGAAGATGCCGCGGTACGCGAGGTTGTGAACCGTCGACACGATCGAGATCGTCGGATCCGACAGGCGCGCGTAGACCGCCGCCGGTGCGCCTTGCCAATCGTGCGCGTGCAAGACGTCGATCGATCCGTCGACCAGCATGGCGCCGTGCTCGACCGCGGCCTTCCCGAGCGCTGCAAATCGGATGTGGTTATCGGGAAACTCGGCCGGGCCGCCGGGCCCGTACAGCGTACCGGGACGATCGTAGAGCGGTGCGCAATCGACGAAGCCGTAACGAACGCGTCCGAGCCGCGCCATGCGGAGCGCGGCCTCGAACCGATGAGGACCGACCTGGATCACGATCGGCTTGCCCTCGTCGAGGGTGAGCCCCGCGGCGGCGAGGCGCTCGGGAACACCTTGGTAGAGCGGCACCATCACGCCGACGTCGAGCGTGTGACTCTGCGCGAGCGCTGCGGGCAAACCTGCCAACACGTCCGCGAGGCCGCCGGATTGCGCGAACGGCGCTACCTCACTCGAGACATGAACGACGCGCATGAGCGCCTAGACAAGATCGCCGGCGTACCGCTTGAAGCGAGGGCCGGCCGACTCGTAGCTGTGACGGCTCTGCGTCGAGACCTCGAACTGTCCGGGCTGGAGCTTCTCCGACAGCTCCGGATCGTTCGTCAGCAGCTCGGCGACGTCGTTGGCGAAGATGCACGGGCCCTTCGCCGGTACCAAGGTCCCCTTCGGCACGACGACGATTCCGGACTCCGTCATGAACGGAAACCGCGCCGCGTCCGCCTCCCGATCTTCGCCGATCACGCAGCCCGGCTCGATCTTGCAGTTCTTGTCGAGGACGACGCGCGTGATCCGAGCGCCACGTCCGATGTCGCAACCCGACAGGATCACCGAGTCTTTGACGACCGCACCGGCGTGAACGAAGCAGTCGTAGCTGAGCACGGTCTCGCACACCGTCGCCGAAGCGATGATCGAGCCTTCGCAGATCAGGCTGTCGTCGACCTCGGCCGAGGGCAAGCCCTCGCCGGCGCGGACGAACCTCGCCGGTGGATAGTCGCGTTGCGCGCTGCGGATCCGCCATTGCCGGTTGTACAGATCGAGCGCCGGGATCCGCGCGCGCAGCTCCATGTTCGACGTGAAGTACGAGTCGATCGTGCCGACATCGCGCCAGTACGGCGCCACACCTTCGGGCTCGCCGGGAATTCGATTCTGCGCGAAGTCATAGACGTAGACCCGCGCGCCCTCGTCGAGCAGCTTCGGGATGATGTCGCGTCCGAAATCGTGCTTCGAGCTGCCGCTCTCGCCGTCATCGCTGAGCACCCGCTCGAGGACCTCGCGCTTGAACATGTAGTTGCCCATCGAGACGAGCGACCAACCGGGCCGGCCGGGCATCTCCGGCGGATTCGCCGGTTTCTCGATGAAGCCGATGATCCGGCCGGTCTTGTCGACGTCGATGATGCCGAACGCGCTCGCCTCGGCCGTCGGGACTGGAAACGCGGCGACCGTGAGATCAGCGGCGAGATCGCGATGTTGATCCTCCATCTGATCGACGGCCATCTTGTAGATGTGGTCGCCACCGAACACCGCGACATTGGCCGCGCGCGCATCCCGTACGAGGTTGAGATTTTGATAGACAGCGTCGGCCGTGCCTCGGTACCAGAACTCGCCGAGTCGCATCTGCGCGGGGACGACCTCGATGTATTCGCCAAAGCCTGACAGCCGCCAGTTGCGCGACAGGTGCTTGATCAGGCTCGACGACATGTACTGCGTGAGCACGTAGATCCGGCGATATCCGGAGTTGACGAAGTTCGACAGCGCGAAGTCGATGATCCGGTATCGGCCGGCGAACGGAACGCCCGGCTTCGACCGGTGAATCGTCAGCGGGCCGAGGCGCGAGCCCTTGCCGCCGGCCATGATCATCACGAGGGTGTCTTTCATGGCGCGCTCTCGTTACCTTCCGAAAGTCATCGTAGCAAGTCGAGCGCCGAGGTCACGCCCTTCGCGGCGGATTGCGTGCGGATCGGCGGCAGAGCCGGTCTAGTTTCTCGCGCAGGCCTTACCGTAGATCGTGCTGGTCGAGCTTGAAGCTACAGCTTTGCACGTGTAGCTCGTCGGGCAGGCACCGTCAGCTGCGCACGCAGCCGTGCACCGTTTGCCCAGCGTGCCCATGGACACGCACAGGTTGCCCGGACCGCCACACTGGGCGTTCGCCGTGCACTTCGTGCCGAACGCCGAGGTGTTCGCGAACGGGTGGAGCTTCGGGTCGTTATCGATCCCGTGGAGGCCATACATCGTGTGGAACCCGTAGGCCTCGGAATCGAGCTTCGTCAGCAAGCTCGAGATGACCTGTGGGCGCAGTCGCCCGGTGCTGTCATGCGCGAGGAGAGCCGTCACGAAGTCTTCGACGGTGGCAGGCGTCGAGGCGTCCGAGAACGAGGTCGTCGTGATGACGTCGACGTTCTTGCCGGCCTTGTTCGGATTGGCCAGGAACGCTTCGCCGATCTGGTAGGTGTCGCAGCCCTCGGCGACGACGATCTGATACTTGCTCGCGAGATCGATGGTCCGCATCTCGCTGTCGTCGAGGTCACCCTCGTTGGTCATCTTCCAGTTGGCGAGCGCGAACCCGTAGAACGGCCCGGAGTGACCCGCGTAGAGGACGACGTCGCGCGTCTTGAGCGAATTGCGCGCGAGCCCTTCGAGCACCTTGCCGCCGGCGTCCGTGTCGGGATCGGTCGCGGTGCCGGGCTTGCCGAAGTAGATCCGGACTTCGATCTTCACGGTCTGACCGTCGGCGGTGAGCGTCCGGGTGAATGCACCCGTGTCCTTGGTCAGGCTGTCCCACGTGGCGACCGGCGTCGTGAACCCTTGGTTCTTGAGCCAGGTGAAGAACATCTTCGAATGCTTGAGGTGATAGTCCGAGTGGTAGTCCCACCCGAAGTACACGTCGATGTCGATCTTGCCGTCGGACGCGAGCTTCTTGAGGTCGAAGAACGCGTCGGTCGAGGCGCGCTCTTTCGAGATCGCGAACGTCATCGGCTCTTTCTTGTCCGGCGCGACGAGGCCCGGGTCCCAGCCGTCCCACGGCGCATTTCGGTACCACTCTTCGTTGGTCGTCAGTTGCGCGAGCTCGGCGTTTGACGGCCTACCGATCTCGAGATCGAACACGGTCTTGCCGTTGGCGGTGTGCACCGGGAGCTTCGACATCATGTTCTTGTTGCCGGCGACGAGCTGCTTGAACCTGAAGTCGTACGTGATCTTGTCGGCGTGCTCGGTGACGCCGAGGTCCTGCCACATGCCGCCCTTGGCGATCCCTCCAAACCCGCCGAACTTGTAGTTCGTGTCGTCTGCCTTGTCCTTGTCGACGAGGTACTGCGTCAGGAACCAGGCGATCGCGATCTGCTTGTACGCGATCAGCTTCTTCGCGGCGGCCATCCGAGCGTCGGCCGAAGCGGTGCTCATGCTCGGGTCGAGCGAGACGGACGACGTGCCCTCGACCCAGTACTCGAGCGCCGAGGTCGAGAAGAAGTCGTCGGCCTTGCCATCGTCGACCGCGACGCTGTCTTCGGGATCGCCTTCATCCACGAAATCGGAACAGCCGGACACGCCGGCGGTGGAGAGGGCGAACAGGGCGAGCAGGGCAGGCGTACGCATTGACCGGGTGTCCGAGCAACGTCTATGCCCGGACAGCGCGCGCCTTTTGCCTTCGCGATCAGTACGTTACGAACGTCTGGCGGCTCCGGTTGCCGGCTCATCCGGTCGTCGGAACCCTGCGTCCATCGACCCCGGCGGCCTATCCGCGGTCAGCCTGAGGTGGCGGCCGGAGGTAATGCGGCCAGCGGGGCGAACACGTGCTGCTTGTAGAACCGGAGCTCGTCGATCGACTCGCGGATGTCGTCGAGCGCCCGGTGGGTCTCTTTCTTTTGCTGCTGGCGCGCCAGGATCTGCGGGTACCAGCGCCGCGCGAGCTCTTTGATCGTCGAGACGTCGACCATTCGATAGTGGAGCCGCTTGTCGAACGCCGGCATGTAGCGGCGGATGAACCGGCGGTCCTGATGGATCGAGTTTCCGGCGAGCACCGGACGTTCCTTCGCCGGAATATGCGCGTTGATGAACGCGATCGTCTGCGCCTCGGCATCGGCCTCGGTGATCGTCGAGGTCCGCACGCGCTCGGTCAGGCCAGAACCACCGTGATGCTTCTTGTTCCAGTCGTCCATCTGCGCGAGGAGCTCGTCCGACTGATGGATCACGAGCTCGGGACCGACCGCGATCTCGGTGAGGTTGCCGTCGGTGAGGATCGTCGCGATCTCGATGATCCGCTCGCGATCGGGTTCGAGCCCGGTCATCTCCATGTCGAGCCAGACCAGAACATCGGCCATGCCGCACCCTATGCCGATCGCAGGGACGGGTTCAATGCAAACAGCGCCGCGAACAGCGGCTCGTGTCGCGGCGCGGCGGAAGTTGCTCCTGCTCGTGTTGCCGGTGCGTGTCGGTCACGCCGCACTGGCCGCGTTGGCCGCACGAAGTGCGTCTGCGGCGGGAGGCAACCCCCAACCCGGTTGATATCCGAACACCTCGCGCGCGGAATGGGTCTCCATCGCGTTGGACACGAGGTCGATCGAGTCGAGTGGAACGAGCGCGGGATGGCTGTATCCGCAAGCGTGTGCGAGCTGGACCAGATCCTTACGCAGCGTGGCGAGATAGTTGGCGAGGCGCGCGGACTTCATCGTCGGATCGAGTCCGCGCATCAGCCATGCGTTCTGAGTCGCAACGCCCGTGGGGCAATGGCCGGTATGGCAGCGCTGCGCCTGGATGCAGCCGATCGACAGCATCGCTTCGCGCGCGACGTTGATCATGTCGCAGCCGAGCGCCATGCCTAGGAGCCCTGTCTCCGGAAACCCGAGCTTGCCCGAGCCGATGAACACCACCTGATGCTGCACGCCGCGTTCGGCGAAGATCTTGTAGACCTGCGAGAAGCCGAGCTTGAACGGCAGCGCGACGTGATCGCTGAACACGAGCGGCGCGGCGCCGGTGCCGCCTTCGCCACCGTCGATCGTCACGAAGTCGGGACCGCGTTTGGTCGTGTCGATCGCCGCGGTGAGGTCGCGCCAGAACCCGAGATCGCCGACCGCAGACTTGATGCCGACGGGAAGGCCGGTTGCATCCGCGAGCTTCTCGATGAAGTCGAGCATGCTCGAGACATCGGAGAACGCGCTGTGACCCGCGGGCGAGATGCAGTCTTTGCCGAGAGGCACGCCGCGAATCCGCGCGATCTCCGGCGTGATCTTCGCCGCCGGCAACACGCCGCCGAGCCCGGGCTTCGCGCCCTGCGACAGCTTGATCTCGATCGCGCGGACCTTCGCCGATTGTACGGAGTCGAGGAAGCGCTCCATCGAGAACTTCCCGGCGTCGTCGCGGCAGCCGAAATAGCCGGTGCCGATCTGCCAGATGATGTCGCCGCCTTTCCGGTGATAATCCGAGATGCCGCCTTCGCCGGTGTTCTGCATCGCGCCGGCGAGTGCGACCCCGCGATTGATCGCCTCGACGGCCGCCGATGACAGCGAGCCGTAGCTCATGGCGGACGTGTTGACGACCGACGTCGGACGGAACGCGTGCTTGCGGCCGCGGAAGCCACCGAGGATACGGATCGAAGGCAGCACGCAGTTGGGGTCGTACCCGGGCTCGCCCGCGTGCGGCGTGTGGATCGGAAACGCACTGTGCCGCACGAGGATGTAGCCCGGGCGTTCGATATCGTTGTCGGTCCCAAAGCCGAAGTAGTTGTTCTCGCGCTTCGACGATGCGTAGACCCAGCGACGTTGATCACGCGAGAACGGCCGCTCTTCGTCGTTCGACGTCACGATGTACTGGCGAAGCTCGGGGCCGATTGCCTCGAGCCAGTAGCGGAAGTGACCCACGATCGGAAAGTTGCGCAGGATCGCGTGACGTTTCTGCGTCATGTCGTGGATCGCGACCACGATCAGGAACGCACCGACACCGATGCCGAGCCAAGCCCACGTCGACATCGCAGCAGCATATCGCGGCGTCGGGATGTCGGGGCTGCTTCCGACGCGGCTTCGTGAGGTTCAGGTCCGTCGTACTCGTATCCGTGCTTGGCGAGCACGAACCAGTGCGCGGTTCGTTCACTCGCGCAACAAGCTCTCGAGACTGATCTCGAGGCTTGCGGCGTGGCCGAGGAGGCTGTCGACTTGCGACGACGGCGTACCGAGCCGGGTCACCAGATCCGAGCGTGTTGCGGCGAGAATGTCGACGCGCGCCTTCGCGAGCCAGCGCGAGATGCTCGACGCGTGAACGTTGTAGACGCGCCCGATGTCTTCGACGCCGCGGCCGTCACCATAATACAGGCGCATCACCGCCCGGATCCGCGCGGGCTGCGCAGCAATCGCCGTGCGCAACGCGAGGCGCAGGTCGCCACCGAGCTGGTGCGCCAGGACCTTGACCTCGGCATTGGGTGCGAGGTCGAGGATCGCATCGAGCTCGTCCTCGGGTGCGATCTCTGGTTGCTGGCGGCGCTTGAGTGTCAGCGCGGTACGAAGTGCCGAGACGCGGAGCCACGCGCCGATCGGACCGTGACCCGAGTACGACTCGAGCCTCAACACGGTCTGGCCCTCCGCCGGAACCAGGAGCTTCTCGCGCAGCTGTTGGAGGACTTCGTCGATCACGTCCGCATTGCCATCGATCGTGCGAATGGCGGGAGGCAGATCGGTGACGAGCATCCGATCGAACGCGGCGAGCCGACGATGCGGTGGCGGCCTGCGCGAACGCGCGCAAGGAACGCGCGTCGGTGTTCGGTGACGAGGCGCCGGAGATCGCGGACGTGCTGATCGTCGAGGCGCGGCTCGCGATCAAGCGGAGCCGGTTCGCAGAGGCCCAAGTAGCCGCAGCGAAGGCGATTAGGATTCGCGAGCGCGAGTTTGGGAAGGATCATCCTTCGCTGACCGAGGCGTGGTTCGTCCAAGGGCAGGTCGCCTCCAACGACGGACGGCTCGAAGACGCCGACGCGAGCTTCGGGAGAGCGATCGCGATCGCCCGCGGTGCGTACGGCGACGATACGATCGTGATCGCCGCGATTCTTTCCGAGCAAGCTTCGCTGACGCATGCGCGCGGCCAGCTCGCTCGCGCACTCGAGTTGATCGAACGAGCGCTGGAGATTCGCGCGCACGTGGAAGGCGGCGATCATCCGGATCTCGCGATGGATCTCCTCGAGCGCGGTCGGCTCCTCTCGGATCAGGGCAAGTATGCCGAGGACCTATCGGCGATCGAGAAAGCGCTCGCGATCGCCGAACGCTCGCTTGGCGACGC
The DNA here is from genome assembly GCA_028287115.1 of Myxococcales bacterium. Classification (GTDB taxonomy): domain Bacteria; phylum Myxococcota_A; class Polyangia; order Haliangiales; family Haliangiaceae; genus JABFXX01. Next base: position 28,236 of record JAQBQF010000250.1, on the reverse strand, counting down.
GCACGCCACCGTAAGTGCGATGCTTCAAGATCTCGGAACCGCGTACGGCAAGCTCGGCCAACCTCAACGGGCGCGTGTGCAGCTCGAGCGCGCGATCGCGGTCGCGACCAAGTCCGGCGATCAGCTCTCGATCGCGACGGCGACGACCGGACTCGCCGAATTTCTCCATGCCGGCGGCGCACCTCGCGATGCACTTCCGCTCTACACGCGCGCGCTCGCGACCTACGAGGCACTCGTCGGGCCCGACCATCCTCAGCTGATCGCGACACTCACGAATATCGGCATCGCGGAGACCGACATGCGCGATCCCAAGGCCGCGATTCCTTATCTCGAGCGCGCGATCACGATCGAGAGCAAGCACACGGACGAGCAGTCGCAGCAGCTCGTCAACCCGCTAACCGCGCTCGGCGACGCGCAAGCCGCGGCGCGCAACCAGCCTGCCGCGAAGCTCGCATGGCAGCGCGCGCTCGCGATCGCCGTCGCGAACAACATGGCGGAAGACGTTCGCGACCTCCGCGCGAAGCTGCGCTAATCGCCGGACCAGTAGCGGATCGCGGCGGTGTCCACGTGGACGAAGTGGCTCTCGAGGTACAGCCCCACGCCGCCGAGGTGTTGCGCCTTCGCCCACGCGTGGAGCTGCTGGGTCGTGATGGTCGGGATAAAGAAATCGACGGCGTTGCCGTGGCTATGCTGGCTATCGCGGGCGACCTGATGGCCCTTCTTGCGCAGCATCAAGTTGTATTTGGGGTGGCGGAACCCGGAGACGATGTCGACCACGTCGCTGTGAAAATTCTTTGCCGCCGCGATCAGTGTTCCGAGAAGCTTGCCGTCCATCTTCATCGAGTGATTCGTGTAGTGGTCGCGGAGAAACCGGTCGACCGTCGTCGCGGTCGGCGGTGACGCGGGATCGAACGCGAGCCATTCATCGGTCCACGTGTTGTAGAGGTTGAGCAGCACGACCGGCTTCGCGCCGATCCGCGGCACCGGCCCGTGCTTGGTGGACTTGCCGAGGCGTTCGCGGTCTTTCTTCGCCATCTGCGCAGTTTCGGCCGTCGTCGTGGCGGAATCCGCAAGACTTGGGGAGGCGACGGCCAGTACGGCGACCACGCTGGCCAGCTTCACGAAGGCGGTCTCCGTGACAGCTGGACGAGTGCCTCGGCTGGCAGGACCTCGTTCAGCGAACCGGAGCGAAACCCGCCGAGATCGAGCGCGATGTACGCAAAGCCGAGTCGCTTGCCGAGCGCGACGACCTGCTCGCGCACGTTGATGATCCGGGGCAGCTCGTCGCCATCGATCTCGAGTCGCGCGATCGTGTCGTGAAATCGGACGCGGACCTGACGGAAGCCGAGCTCGCGCAAGCCGTCCTCGAACTCGTCGACGCGGCGGAGGCGATCGGGTGTGATCTTCGTGCCGTACGGAAACCGCGACGACAAGCACGCGAGCTGCGGTTTGTCCCAGGTGCGCAGGCCGAGCTCGCGCGAGAGGTCGCGGATCTCTTGTTTCGTCAGCTGCGCCTCGACCATCGGCATCTTCGCACCGCGATCGCGCGCGGCCGCGATTCCGGGCCTCACATCGCCGAGATCGTCGAGGTTGGTGCCGAGTGCGATCGCCGCTGCGAGATCGGCCGCGATCGGATGCGCGACGTCCATCAGCTCGGTCTTGCACAGCGCACAGCGATGCGTCGGGTTGTCCTCGAAACCGGGGACATCGAGCTCGTGCGATTCGATCACGTGGTGGCGGTCGCCGAGCCCGAGCTCCCGAGCGAGCGCGATCGCATCAGTGACCTCGGAGCGCGCCATCGTCTGCGAGACCGCGGTGACCGCATGGCAACGCTCGCCGAGCGTGTCTGCCGCGACCTTGAGCAAGAACGCGGAGTCGACACCACCGGAGAATGCGACGACGACCCGGCCGTACCCGGCGAGCGTGCTCCGCAGCATCTCGAGCTTCGACGACATTGCACCGGAGCCTAGCATGGTCACGCTAATCCGGTTTCCATCGAGCGACCTCGACAAACTCGCCAGCTTCGTCGGACCAGGCGAATTGTGCGGCCTCGGTGACCCCACCGGCCGTAAGGCCGACGACCAGGTGCTCGACCGGATAGGTCGGTCGTCCAGCCGCGATCGCAACCGCGCGATCGACTTCGGAAAAATAGGCGCGGCCGTTGGTGTGAGAGTGATACACGACGCGTGCGGGGGATGGCCCGTCGAAGCTCTTCGCGAACGCGAACAGCTCGGTGCCCGCGATCACGAAGCCGGTCTCCTTACTGCGATCGGGTGCCGCGGGGTTCATGCCGCTCGCCTGCGCGTTCGTGCAGCGGATCACGCGGTGACCATGGTCGGGGCGATCGCGCTCGCTCACGAGATATCCGCAGCACTCCGCGGGGAATGCCGCGCGCGCGTGCTCGTAGATGGCGCGCCGCATCGCGGGCGGAACTTCAAACGCGCTCACCGAGTCGCCGCGTCGGCCATCCAGGCGGTCGCAGCGATCGAGCCGCGCCAGAACGCGAGCGCGACCTCGTCGCCTGCGGCGGAAGGCCACCACGCCGGGCGCTGCGCGAGCACGACCTCGCGACCGCCACCCTCCGTGACGATGTTGCTGTCGGGGCCGTGCGCGGCAAGCTCTGCGCGCTGGGCATCCGTCGCGTTCGGCACGACGAGCGTACCGACTCCGCCCGCGGCGAGGTACGACCCGGCGATCAGCTCGGCGAGCGGCTCGCTCTCGCGCAACGGCAACTTCGCGGTCGCGACGAGCAATGCGGTCTGCCCGAGCCCGCCGATATCGGGCAGCCGGATGTGCCGCGAATAACGCCGGACCTGTTCGTCACGCATCGTGCGATCCACCTGCGATCGCCGGGATGATCGCGATCTCGTCGCGCGAGGTGACCGCGGTGTCGAGTCCTTCGAGCGAGCCGATGTCATCGGCGCCGACGAAGATCCGGATGAACGGCTTCACGACGCCGCTACCATCGAGGAGCTTCGCCGAGATGCCCGGGTGACGGCGTTCGAGCTCGGCGATCGCGTCGCGCACCGTCTTGGCGGTCACCTCGACATCGCTCGCACCGCCGGTCAAGGTTCGTAGGGCCGTCGGAACACGGATGGTCGGCATCAGGCAGTCTCTTTCTTGGCGATCAAGATCGGAGGGTTCGCCGCGCGTGCACAGCTCGAGCAACCTGGGCGCGGTGCAAACTGCACGATCCGCGGCTCGGCCGATGCGCGCAGATCGTCGAACACGAACAGCGAGCCCGCGTGGGTGCGGTCACCGCGCGCGAGCCCGAGCGCCAGCGCAGCGGCAACGCCGCCGATCGCACCGACCACCGGACCGAGCACGCCGGCGGCCGCGCAGGTAGCCGCGGCGACCGGCTCTTCGAACAGGCATCGATAACACGCAGCGCCCGGCGCGCCGGCCATCACGTTGCCGCCGAAGCGCAGTGCCGCCGCGATCACGTACGGACGACCGGTCGCGACCGCCCAATCGGCGACGGCGAACTTCGTTTCCGGATCGTCGCTGCCGTCGACGATGATGGCCGCGTCCCCGCCGAGGTCGTCCGCATCGTCTGCGCGCCAGTGCATCGGATAGCCGCGTGCACGGCCGCCGCGCGCGACGACGGCACCCGCGAGGAGCGCGGCCTTTGGTTTGCCGAGATCCGCGGGGGTGAACTGAATCTGCCGATGCAGGTTCGTCTCATCGACGATGTCTGGATCGACGATCGTGAGCTCGATCCCCGCACCGCCGAGCGACAGCGCGATCGGGCCGCCGAGACCACCGGCACCGACGATGGTCGCCCGCAGGGTCACGCGGAGGACTTCCCGCACACCTTGCACGCACCATTCGCGCCGAGGACGCCCGTGCAGGCGCCATCGGGGCACAATTTGCGACGACTCCACTCGTAGGCATCGACGTCATCGGACGGGCCCGGCGCTGCCGCCGTGCTGGGTTCGCCTTCGTCGTCTTCGTCGTCTTCGTCGTCCTCGTCGTCTTCGTCGTCCTCGTCGTCCTCGTCGCCTTCGTCGCCTTCGTCGTCTTCGGCGTCGCCGGACTCGTCGGCGTCCTCGTCCTCGTCCTCGTCGTCCTCGTCTTCATCTTCGTCTTCGGCGGCATCCGCGTGGTTGTGCTCCGCCTCCGCGATCATGCCGCGCTTGCGCTCGTCACCCCAGTTGGGTGCGGCGCGGCCGCAGACCTTGCAAACTCCCGCATCCCCGATCAAACCGGTGCACGCACCGTCGGCACACAGCTGCCGCTTATCCCATTCACCGAGACTCATGCTCCTCCGAGGGCGCCGAACAGATCGGCCGCGCTGTAAAAGGTGAGATCGACATCGCCGAGACGAAGGATTGCACGCGACTGCAGGGGACGCTCCTTGCGAGCTTCGAGAGCGGCGCCCAACAGCCAGCTCCCGTTCTTGGAGCCGGCGTCGGCGACGACCCAGCCATCGCGGTCGCGCCGGATATACGCGTGGAGTCGCGAGATCGACGTATCGTTGATCGCCAGATCGTTGTTGGCGGTGCGGCCGATCGTGATTCGGTCGGGAAATGACGCGCCAGGTTTCTTCGCGAGCGGATACAGCTCGAGATCGATCTCCTCCGGTAAATCCTTGCCGTAGGGGAGGGTCTCTTCGATCGCGTCTTCATCGTAATCGCTCTCGATCGTCACGGTCGAGCCGCCGCTGGCTCCCGGATCCGGAAGCTCCGTGCGATAGCGGACCAGCGCGGCGGGAGCAGCGGAGGCGAGAAATTCGGCCTTCCCGAGCTGCAATAGCTGACGATAGTGCGCCGCGGCGTCCACCGCGTACTCGTCGCACACAGCGCCGGCCCCGGCAAGGTGCCTCGACGGAACGCGGCCATTCGCGAGGGGTGGTGAGCGTTCATTGACAGCCCGCGCCACGGCAGGGTAAACCGCCCACGCAATGTACGATACGTCGGATATCCGCAAGGGCCTCAAGGTCTTGATGGACGGGAACCCGTACACCATCGTCGAGTTCCAATTCGTCAAACCCGGTAAGGGCGCGGCGTTCACGCGCACCAAGTTCAAGAACTTGCTGACCGGCGCTGTCGTCGAGCGGAACATCCGTTCCGGCGAGAAGTTGGAGCCCGCGAACGTCGAGACCCGAGAGATGCAGTTCCTCTACAAAGAGGGCGGCGATCTCGTGTTCATGGATCAGTCGAACTACGAGCAAGTGACGATCAGCGCCGACCTGATCGGCGAAGCTCATGACCTGATGAAGGACAACCTGCCGTGTACGGTGGTGTTCTTCAACGAGCGTCCGGTCGACGTCTCGCTTCCGACGTTCGTGTTCCTCGAGGTCACGGCTTCCGAACCGGGCGTGCGTGGCGATACGAGCGGTAACGTACAGAAACCCGCGACGGTCGAGACCGGCGCGCAGGTCAGCGTGCCGCTGTTCATTCGCATCGGCGATACGATCAAGATCGACACGCGGACGCACGCGTACGTCGAGCGCGTCAACAAGACGTAACGTGGCGGCCACCCGAGGCCGGGTGCTCGCGATCGATGGCGATGCCGCGGTCGTCCGCTGCGAGCAGTTCGACCTCCGAGTCACCCATCCACCGCGTGGGTGGCGGCCGGGCGATCTGGTCGACGTCGATCAGCGCGCCGTGATCCACGCATTCACCGGCACCGATTATCCGGGCCCGACGTCGGAGATCATGCGGTTGCCGCGGAACCGAATGCAGGCGTTGCGCTTGCGCGCGAAGGCGCTTGCGGCCGTGCGCGCGTTTTTCAGCGCGCGCGAGTTTCTGGAAGTCGAGACGCCGCTGCTCGTACCGAGCCCGGGCCTCGAGATTCATCTCGACGCGGTCCGCGCCGGAGACGGCTGGCTGATCACCTCGCCCGAGTACCAGATGAAGCGGCTGCTCGCGGGCGGGTTCGAGCGGATCTTTCAGGTCTGCAAGTGCTTCCGTGCCGGCGAGCGCGGCGCACATCACTCGAGCGAGTTCACGATGATCGAATGGTACCGCGCGCACGCCGGTCTCGACGCGATCATCGCGGACACCGAGCAGCTCGTCGACGCGGTGTGCGGCGGCAAGGCGCGGATCGGCGATCGCGAGATCGACGTGACGCCACCCTGGCCCCGGATGACCGTGCGCGATGCGATGCAAGAGTTTGCAGGCGTGCGCGTCGACGGCGCTGAGTCGGCTGCCGAGCTCGCGGCCGAGCTGCGCGGGTGGGGGATCGATGTCGCCGAGGGAACTGCGTGGGACGATGCGTTCTTCGCGGCGTTCCTCGCGCGCGTCGAGCCCGAGATCACGAAGCTAGATCGGCCGTTGATCCTCGAGGACTGGCCGGCGCCTCTGGCGGCACTTGCGCGGCGCAAGGAAGGCGATCCGAAGACAGCACTTCGGTTCGAGGCTTACGTGGGCGGGCTGGAGCTCGCGAACGCGTTCGACGAGCTCACGGATGCAACGGAGCAACGCGCGCGGTTCGAAGATGATTTGCAGATCCGGCGAGCTCGCGGGAAGGCGGTCTATCCGCTCGACGAGCGGCTGCTCGCTGCGCTCGGCGAAGGTTTGCCACCAAGTGCCGGCATCGCGCTCGGGTTCGACCGCCTCGTGATGCTCGCCACAGGCGCCACGCGGATCGACCAAGTGCTGACGTTTGCCACCGGCGAGCTCTAGCGGTCTTCGTCACCGCGGCGCGTCGTGTAACGTGATCGTGATGCCACCGCCGGCGCACCGTCGTGTAACCTGATCGTGATGCGGACGATCGTCTTTGCAATGTTGCTGCTCGTCGGGGCGCGCGCGGTTCGTGCCCAGCCCGGACAGGATCCCGCACCGCAACCGGATCCGCAGCCGCAGCCGTCTCCACAACCCCAGCCATTTCCGAATCCGCAACCCCAGCGCTACGCACCACAGCCGTACGCGTATCAGCCGCCGCCACGAACGATTGCACTATCCTCGGACGATCAGGACATCCTCGAACGAGGTGAGATTTCGGACGGCGAATACATCGCCGGCGGCGCCGTCTCGTTGTTCTTCGGGTTCGGCGCCGGGCAGGCGATCCAAGGACGCTGGCACGACACCGGCTGGATCTTTTCGCTCGGCGAGGCTGCTTCGGTCGCTGCACTGCTGTGGGGTGTTGGCGTCGCATTTCAGGACTGCGCGCAGACCGATGTTTGTGACGGCCATCGCGGAGAGACTCAAATTTGGGTCGGCGCGATCGGGCTGGCCGGCTTCCGGGTCTGGGAAGTGATCGATGCCTTTAGCGGTCCCCCCGAGCACAACCGGAGATTTCATCAACTCCAAGACCAGCTCGGCCGCCCACGTACGTACTACGGCCCCTATCTCGCGCCGCCACACAGCGGCGCCGGCGGCGTGGCCGGCATCGCGATCCGGTTCTAACCGCGTGCGCGCATCACGCGTCCGGAAATGGGAGCATGTCGCTCAGCGGCGGCATGTTCAACTACAAGCCTGTCGACGCGAGGCACGTTCCGGTTCGAGTGCGAGAAGATAGCGAACGCGAGAGTGTTCATGATGGTGATGCAGATGATGGGTTTCAGCTGGACGTAACTTCCGATGCGTTCGACGAGCTGAGCGTTCATGCAAGATCATTCGTCCGTGATCGAAGTCCGTGCACGCGCAGGCTTCGTACAACATGCAGTTGTTGTACAGAGATCGGCGCGCTAGGGACCTGAGTTTGCTGCTCTCGTCGAGGGCATGGCCTTTGCTCCAGAATCGGCCCGGAGTTCAAACATGAAATACAATTATGTCCTTGGAGCCTTGTTGCTTGGTGCTTGCGGTTCGTCCTCGCCACAGGTCCTGTCGGGCCGCGTGGCGCCGGGCTTCCCGTCAACGATCACCGCGGTAAAGGTACTCAAAGGAGCAACCGTGGTGGCGACGGCCCCGGTCTCCGCAACCGGGGCATTTCGTCTGTCGGTGCCACCGGGCACCGGGTTGACGTTACGGCTCGTGGGCGCTGGTAAAGACGGCGTCGTGTTCCCGCGGACCAGCGGCACGATCCAGTCGTCGTTCGCGATCCGCGGAGGTGGCGTGCCGTTCGATCTCGGCCAGCTCCACTTTGTCGGCAGCTCGACCGCGACCACGTTCGCGTTCCACACCGGCGGCGGTAGTGGCAGCGCCGGCACTTGCGACGATAACGGTCATGACGCGAATGGCGCCACCTGCGTCGACGACGGAGATCAGCAGGGCGGTACGTGCGATGCAGAATCGGAGAGCGACAGCGAGACCACCGATGGGGCCGACTCCGGTTCGGATGCGGGATCGGACGCCACGGACACCACGGACGGTCCGGACCAAGGCGATGCAGTCGCCGATCACAACTTCCCAGCCGATGGCTGCGCCGACGGCGGTGACAACGGCGGCGACGACGGTACCGATAGCGGCAGCGGCACCTAGTCAGTTCGGCAGCTGCCCGAGGAGCTCGCGTGTGGGCGCGAGATCGAGCGCATCGACCTGCGCCTTCTCTCCGACCGCGATCGCACGATCGAGGAGAGGGCGTGGAGTCTTGGTGTCTCCGGTGGTCACGCGGGTCCGGGCGAGGCCGGTCAGCGGCCGCCACAGCTCGGGGCTGTCCTTGCCGCCGGTGGTCTCGACCAGCGCCACGGCGCGCGCGAAGTACGCCTCCGCGCCGGTAAGATCATGCTCGGCCAGCGCGAGGTCGCCGCGCGAGCACAGCGTGGTCGGTAGCATCGGCGACTTCGTGTTGTCTTCGAGCACGATCAGGGGCTCGAACACGGCGCGAGCTTCGGCGTACTTGCCGGCGGCCGTGAGGAGCTCGGCGCGCGTGGTCTCGACCGTGTGAAAGATCGGGTGATCGCGGCCGGGGACGACTTCTGCGATCTGCTTCGCGCGCTCGATCAACTTCGATGCGGCTACGATGTCCTCGGTCTTCAAGTGGTCGGCGAGGTTGTTCAAGGTCAGGACCAGCATCGGACTCTTCGGGCCGTAGGTACGTTCGCGGATCGCGAGCGCTCTCTCGAACGCCGTGCGCGCCTTCGCGTTCTCGTGTGCATGGCTATACGAGCTGCCGAGGTTTGACAACATGAGTGCGATATCGGTGTGATCGGGGCCGACGGTCGCTTCTCGCAACGTGATCGCATGCTCGAGGTGGGGCGCCGCCTTCGCGTACGCGCCGCTCTTCGCGAGGGTCGCCGCCAACATCGCTTCCTCGGCCCACAGGCCCAGACCACGACCGCCCCGGACTGCTTGGGCGAGCGCGAAGGCCTTTTCGTGAGCTGCAACCGCTTCATTGAGGTTTCCGCTCTGGACCTCGACGAGACCTTGGACTTCCAGCACCCGCAGCTCGAGCGTTTGATCGCTGACTCCGACGCGCACGGCCGCGGCCTGGCCGAGCTTGAGCCAGAGCCTCGCCTCGGCGACGTTCCCGCCTATATCCGCGCGCATCATCGCGGACGCCAGCGCTGCTAGTGCAACGATGTCATCGCGGCCTCCGCGCATGCCTGCCCAGGTCGCATCTTCGAGAGATGTGGCGGCCTCCGGGACGTTTCCGACGGTGGACAGCGCCACGCCCTCGATGAGCATCGCCTCGGCGGCCACGGGGTCGTAGCCGAGCTGTTTGGCTGCATCGACCGAGGTCTTGGCCGCGGTGAGCGCGGGGAAATACCTGCCGGCGATCAGCTGTGCCTTCGCGTCGGCGAGCGTTTTTCGAACCTGCTCGAGCTTCGGCAGGCTCCCCGGTGGCGGCCGTCCGGGTAACCGCAGGGCGGCCACGTTCGAGCACCTGTTGATCGGCTCGAGCTCCGCGACGACTCTGTCGCCTTTGTCGACGAGTGCACCTTCGGCGGTCGCGAGCAGGTTGGTTAGCGCATGAAGCTCCTCGAGGCGCTGATCGAGACACTCCTGGCGCAGCGACATCACCTCTTCGGTCTGGTCTCGCCGGATTCTCGTCGCTTCGCACGATCCCACCGAGGTTGCCGCCCAGTCCGCGGTGTATTGGTCGAGTGCGCGTTCGAGCGCGGCATACGAGAGCTTCGCGAATGGCTTCTTGGTGTCGTCGAACGCGGTGCGGATCGTCTGCTTGGTGGCCGGGTCCCAGATCCCGCCTAGTCGTCGGTCGGCTCCCTTGCACGCTGCGTCGTGCGAGCGAGAGATCATGAAGGCTCCGCCGATCGTGGCAGCGATCGCCATGGTGATTCCGCTCGCGAGGACCACGCGACGTCGTCTCGCCGCGGGATCGATCGCCAGCTCGGCGAGCAGATCGTCCATCGAGGGGTATCGCTCTTCAAGGTTCACCGCGATCGCGCGCATCACGAGCCGCCGGATTCGCGCCGGCACCGGCGAGTCCGGAGGTGGCCTTGCGGCCTGCGCGCTCGTCCCTCCCGCCGGTGGTTCCGAAGTGCCTGCAGTCTTCGGATCGAACGGACGCGTGCGATAGAGCGCTTCGTAGAGTGCGACGCCGAAAGCGAACTGATCCGTGCGCGCGTCGGCGGGATGGCCTTTGTAGATCTCCGGGGCGATGTATGCGGGGGTGCCGATCACCACACCCGCGATGCTGACGCTCGCCGACAGGGGGCTCCTCGTCTCGACCCGGAGATCGGACTCGCGGGGGGCGAGTGTCTCGTCGTCCTGACGCAGGCGCGCGAGCCCGAAATCCATCACGTAGACGCGCCCGTCTTTTCCGACGAGGACGTTGTCCGGCTTGAAATCGCGGTGGACGAGACCCGCGGCGTGTGCGGCGGCGAGCCCGGCCCCGGCGGCGAGCATGACGGCGACGACCTCGCGCCAGGTCCGTTCGCTCTTCAGCCACGACCGCAGCGTGACGCCATCGACGAGCTCCATCGCGACCCACACGCGATCGACGGCGAGCGTGCCGACGTCGTGGACTGCGACGACGTTTGGATGATGGAGGCGCGCCATCGCCTGCGCCTCGCGCAGCAGCCACGCCTGATCACCGGCACTCGATCTACTGCTCGCCCGACCGCTCGCCCCGCCCATCGACGCCTGCAGGAGCTTGATCGCGACCTTGCGATCGAGCTCGGGATCGAACGCGCTGTAGACGACGCCCATCCCGCCTTCACCAACGCGATCGAGGATGACATAGCGACCGACGAGCGTGCCGCGCTCGAGATAGGGCTCGGGCTCCGGTTTCCGAGCACGTCCGGGACCTTCCTGCCGTGTCAGCTCGGTATCGTTCTCACCCGTCTCGCTCACCGTTGATCAGCTTCGCACGATCACCGGGCCGAGCGATGTGTAGGCGTTCGCTTACGGCGAGGCTTCGACGTCGCGCCGTTCGCGACGGGGCTTGCCGTTGCCGCCGCCGTTCGATGACGAAGGGCGATTGCGCCGCGCGCGGTCGAGCAGCGGCTTGATATGCTGGCCGGTGTAGCTCGCCGCGACTTGCGCGACATCTTCCGGGGTTCCGGTCGCGATGATCTCGCCGCCGGCGGCGCCGCCCTCGGGACCGAGAACGATGATCCAATCGGCAGTCTTGATCACGTCGAGGTTGTGCTCGATCACGAGCACGGTGTTGCCGGTATCGACGAGGCGGTTCAGCACTTCGAGCAGCTTCTTGACGTCGCCGAAGTGCAGGCCGGTGGTCGGCTCGTCGAGCAAGTACAACGTGCGGCCGGTCTGGACCCGGGCGAGCTCGCGCGCGAGCTTCACTCGTTGCGCTTCGCCGCCCGACAGGGTCGTCGCCGGCTGGCCGAGCGACAGGTAGCCGAGCCCGACGTCGACCATCGTCTGCATGATCCGCGACAGCTGCTTGTGGTGCTTGAACATCTCGGCCGCTTCATCGATCGGCGTGTCGAGGATCTGCGCGATCGTCTTGTCCTTGTACGTCACGCGCAGCGTCGCGTCGTTGTAGCGCTTGCCCTTGCACACCTCGCACGTCACGAACACGTTGGGCAGGAAGTGCATCTCGACCTCGCGAACGCCTGCGCCTTCGCAGGCCTCGCACCGCCCGCCGCCTTGTTTCGCCGAGACGTTGAACGAGAACCGGCCCGCGGCGTAGCCGTAGGTCTTGGCCTGCGGCATCTGCGCGTAGAGCTCGCGGATCAGATCGAACGCCTTCGTGTACGTCGCCGCATTCGAACGCGGTGTGCGCCCGATCGGTTGCTGGTCGATCACGATGCATTTGTCGATCTGTCCGAGACCGGTGAGCTCGTCGTATGGACCGACGCGATCCATCGAGCGATGCAGCATCCGGTTGAGCGCCGGATGGAGCGTCGCGTTGATCAGCGAGCTCTTGCCGGCTCCCGACACGCCGGTGACCGCGACCATCACGCCGAGCGGAATCTTCACCGTGACGTTGCGTAGGTTGTGCTCGCGCGCGCCGCTGAGCTTGACCCAGCTCGTCGGCTCGCGTCGCTGATCCGGAACCTCGATGCGCTCCGTCCCGGCGAGGAACCGGCCGGTGATCGAGGCCTCGACCCGCTTGATGTCAGCGGGCGTGCCTTCTGCGATCACGCGGCCACCATGACGGCCTGCGCCCGGTCCGAAGTCGACGACCCAGTCGGCGGCTTCGATCGTCGCTTCATCGTGCTCGACGACGAGAACGGTATTCCCGAGATCGCGGAGGCGATGCAGCGTCTTGATCAACCGCTCGTTGTCGCGCTGGTGAAGGCCGATCGAAGGCTCGTCGAGCACGTACAGCACGCCCGAGAGCTCGCTGCCGAGCTGCGATGCGAGCCGGATCCGCTGCGCTTCGCCACCCGACAGCGTGCCCGCGCCGCGATTGAGCGTCAGGTAATCGAGGCCGACATCGAGCAGGAACGTCAGCCGCGCGCGGATCTCCTTGAGGACCTCACCGGCGATCTGCGCCTGCGAGCCTTTGAGCTTCATGCCGGAGATGAACTCGTACGCCTGGCGCACCGTCATCGTCGTCACGGTATCGACGCTCTTCTCCGAGACGAACACCGAGCGGGACTCCGGGCGGAGACGCGTGCCGTGACACACGGCGCACGGGATCGAGCGGAAGAACTGCTCGTAGTGTAGCTTCGTGCGCTCGCTCGACGATTCGCGGTGGCGCCGCTCGAGTTGCGCGAGGATGCCTTCGAACCGCATCGCCCATTCGCCGGTGGAGTGACGGCCTTCCCACTGAACGTTGACGCGCTTGTCGCCCGTGCCGTGCAGCAAGATCTCGCGCTGCTTGTCGCTCAGCTTGTTCCACGGCTTGTCGAGATCGATCTTGAACGCCTTCGCGAGCGCCTTGACGATGTTTGTCGTCCAGCCCGAGTCCTTCGCGATGCTCTCACCCCACACCGCGACCGCACCGTCGCGGATCGAGCGCGTCGGATCCGGAATCACGAGATCCGGGTCGGCCGCGAGCCGATCGCCGAGACCGTTGCACTCGACACACATGCCGAGCGGCGAGTTGAACGAGAAGCTCTGCGGCGACAGCTCGGGGAAGCCGATCCCGCAGGTCGGGCAGGCGTTCGCCTCCGAGTACACGCGCGGGATCTTCTCCCCCGCGACGTCGACCATCATCTTGCCTTTGCCTTCGCGCAGCGCGGTCTCGACGGAATCGGTGAGCCTGCCTTTGTCGGCGGCGTTGATCGTCACGCGGTCGACGACGAGCTCGATCGAGTGCTTCTTCTTCTTCTCGAGTCCATCGACGTCATCGAGCCGGATGATCATGCCGTCGATCCGCACGCGCACGAAGCCCGCCTTCGCGAGCTCGGTGAACAGCTCGCGGAACTCGCCCTTGCGGTTCTCGGCCTTTGGCGCGAGCAGCGTCACCTGGGTCTTGTCCGGAAGCTCCGCGAGCTCGTCGACGATCTGGCCCGCGGTGCGCGCACCGACCGGTCCGCCGCACTGATGGCAGCGCTGCTCGCCGGCGCGCGCGTAGAGGACGCGAAGATAGTCGTAGATCTCGGTGATCGTACCGACCGTCGATCTCGGATTGCTCGAAGCGCTCTTCTGCTGGATCGCGATCGTCGGCGAGAGCCCGCGGATCCGCTCGTACTTCGGCTTCTCCATCTGGCCGAGGAACTGGCGCGCATAGGCCGAGAGCGACTCGACGTAGCGCCTCTGACCTTCCGCGTACAGCGTATCGAACGCCAGCGAGGACTTGCCGGAGCCCGAAGGCCCCGTGATCACGACCAATCGCTGCTTCGGCAGCTCGAGCCGATCGACGAGCAGGTTGTGCTCGCGCGCGCCTTCGACCAGGATCGTGTCGGGCTCCCTTTTCGGATCGTTACGGCCTGGACCCAAAGAGCTACGCGCCATGAGGCTGACACCCTACGGAGCGTATGTTCAGGTGTCAAGCGAGGTTCGGCTGCTCGATCGGGTAGAATCGGACAAGGGTGGCTGTCGCGCGAAGGAGCCTCGAATGCGCACATGGGTGATTGCGGTGATCCTCGCCTCTCGGCTTGCGGCTGCCGACGACGACCACGACGTGAAGGCGAAGCCCGCCGTCTCGGCAGCCGACCAGAAGAAGTATCAGGACCTCCTGCGCAAAGGCCGCCAGCTCGAGACCAAGCAGAAGTTTCCCGAGGCGATCGCCGCGTTCGAGGACGGCTTGAAGGTCATCGCCGACGACGCGACGCTGCTCGCCGAGATCGGTTGGACCGCCTATCAGGCGAAAGATCTGAAGCGAGCCGAAGCCATGACCCGCAAGTCGCTCGCGAACGAAGCCGCGCCGAACCTGCGCGGCGCCTCCCTCTACAACCTCGGTAAGATCCAAGAAGATCTGAAGGACACGAGGGGCGCGATCGCCTCGTACAGCGAGTCCTTGCGCGTTCGGCCCAATGGCGTCGTGCGTGCGGCGCTCAAGAAGCTCGATCCCGCGGCAGCTGCCACGTTCGACCCGTTCAAGCCCGCTGCGCTGCTCGGGCCGTTCGCCTCGATCGATGCGTACTGCAAGACGACGAGCCCGACGGAGGAGGACGGCTACCTCGAGGACTGCTCGTGCGGAGATCGCGATCCCAAGGAGGCAAAGCCAACACTAGGCAAGCCGTTCGACGACGCCATCATGTTCACACGCGTGTGCTCCGCGCCTCACACCGAGAACGCTCGGTCGCAATACTTTCTCGGCTTGCGCGTCGGAAAGAGCTGGTTCGTCACGAAGTACGCCGATCAGCGCGAGAACCGGCATTGCAATGAATCGCTGACCAACGACAGCGTCACGGCCGCCGACGGTGTTCTGCAACTGCGGGCAACGGAGACCGGCAGTTGCGCCGGCGGCGACGTCGGATCGGATTGGACGACCCAGCTCGCGCTGATCGTCGGGGTCGGCGCGTCCGGCGTTCCCGCCGCGACGCCGCCGATCGTGATCAAGAAGCACATGGTCGATCAGATAGACATGTTCGGATCCGCTCCGAAGAAGCGTACGACGGCGGACATCGTGCTCGATCTCGTGCTGTCGAAAGACAAGACGCTCGAGATCAAAGGCAAGACGACCGGGCTCGACAAAGGCGAAGCGAGCAACGTGCTCGGCAAGCATGCGCTCGTGTTCCCGTAGCGCGCCGCGCGTCGGCCGCGGTCGACCGCCTGCTCAATGCTTCGCGAACAGCGGAGCAAACCCGCCGTAGCCTTGGGCCTGCAACTGGTCGGCGGGGATGAACCGCAGCGACGCCGAGTTCATGCAGTAGCGTAGGCCGGTCGGCTTCGGGCCGTCGGTGAAGACATGCCCGAGGTGCGAGTCGCCAAGCTTGCTGCGAACCTCGACGCGATCCATGCCGTGCGTGTTGTCATGGATCTCGACGACGAGCTTCGGATCGAGCGGTTGCCAGAAGCTCGGCCAGCCGGTACCCGAGTCGAACTTGTTGGTCGAGCTGAACAGCGGCTCGCCGGTCACGACATCGACGTAGATGCCGGGCGCGTGATTGTCCCAGTACGCGTTGTGGAACGGCGGCTCGGTGCCGTTCTGCTGGGTCACCTGATACTGGATATCGGTGAGCTCCTTGCGAAGCACTTCGTCCGATGGCTTCGCACGGCGGATCGGACGCGGCGGCACTTGCGCGGTGTCCGCGCTCGCGATCGACACCGACTGAACGGATCCGACCATCGCGAGCGAGAGGGCGAGGGCGAGCGAGCTGAAACGTCCGAGCATGTGCGTTCCTCCTGCCTCTACTACGATCGTCGAGGCAGGAGGTTACGGGCGTTACGCGGCCCTGGATCAGGCCCGCGAGCGCTCGACGGTGACAGCCTGCTCTTTGTGCTGCGTACCGTGGACACCCGAGATGATCGCTTCGACGAGATCCTCGGGAACGCGCACGTGAGCGTGCGTATCCCGGAGGCTCACCGAGCCGATGCGCGTCGTATCGCCGCCGATCGGGCCCGCCAGGAGCGAGCGTAGATCGTCGGCCGACACGCCGTGCTTCTTGCCGAGGCTGACGAACAGCCGGGCCTGATTGGCATCGCTCGCAGCCGCCGGCGCGGTCTCGGCACGCTTGCCGCGTGGAGCCGGTTCGGTGGTCATCGGCGCGATGATCGTGTCGCGCTTCTCACGGGCGTGCTTCTCACGCGGCTCTTTCTTCTCGCCGCGACCCCGACCACCACGCTCGCGGGGCTTGCGCTCCTCGGCCGCGGGCTCGACGGCAACCGCCGCCGGTGCTTCGGCTTCACGCGTGGTCTTGTTGTCGGCCCACGTCTCCCAGAACTCGCGCGTCGCCTCGGTTGGCTCCGTGCGCTTGTCGGGGCGACGCTTGCTGCCCTTATCGGCACGATCGAGTGCGGCGCGTGCGACATCATCGACCTTCGTCGGCTGTGGTTCGACGACGACATCGGCCTCGACGCGGGCAGGGCGGTCACGATGACGCTCCGGGCGGTCGATCCGCTCGCTGCGAGCCTCGACCGGTGTTTCCGCCGCGGCGGTCATCACTTCGACAACCTCGGCAGGCGCGGTCGCGTCCTGCACGGGAGCTGCTTCAGCGCGTGGACGCTCGTCACGACGCTCGTGCCGGTCTCCGCGATGTCGATCACCCCGGTCCCGATCGAAGCGCGGACGATCGGCGCCGCCGTCGCGAGCTTCACGTGGTCCGCGATCCTCGCGCGGTCCTCGATCTTCACGCGGTCCGCGGTCTTCACGCGGTCCACGGTCGTCGCGATGCGTGCCTTCGGGGCGAGCCTCACGCGGGCCACGATCTTCACGTGGGCCACGATCTTCACGCGGACCACGGTCCTCGCGAACCACGCCTTCACGAGCCTCGACGGGCGCCGCAGCCGCGGCGTCACGTGGCGCTTGCGCGTCACGATCCTCACGCGGTCCACGATCCTCGCGCGGTCCGCGATCGCGATCGAAGCGGGGACGATCCCCGCGATCACGATCGAACCTCGGACGGTCGCCTTCCGGTCGCGGGCCACGATCACCGAAGGTTTTCTCGCGGTCGCCACCTTCACGCGGGCCACGGTCGCGAGGACCACGGTCGCGATCGAAGCGAGGACGATCGCCACGGTCTTCTCCGCCGAAGCGAGGACGCTCGCCGCGGTCTTCGCGCGGGCCGCGGTCTTCGCGCGGGCCACGGTCTTCGCTCGGGCGCGCGTCACCGTCGGGACGCTCGGCGCGGTCCCGCACCGGACGAGCCACAGCGCGCGTGCTGAGCTGGTTGAGCTTGTCTGCGACGAGGGCCGCGAGGACGCGACGTCCATCGGACTTCGCGAGCAGCTTCTCGAAGATCGACTTCTCGAGATCAGTCGGGGTGCCGGGCACGCCGCGGATCAGGATCTGGACCGGGTCCGGCGCTTGCGGCACGCCGATCGGCGGCAGCGGCACTTTCAGCTTGCCGATGAAGATGTCGTCCTTCGGCAGCAGGCGTTCTTCCGGCTTGATTCCGAACGTCAGGCGCACGTAGCGGAAGTTTCCGAGCTCGCGCGGACCGACCAGCGAGAGCGCGGTGCCCTTCTTGCCGGCGCGGCCGGTACGACCGGTGCGGTGCACGTAGATCTCCGGCGCCTCGGGCACCGAATAGTTGATCACGTGGGTGAGGTTCGTGATGTCGATGCCGCGCGCGGCGACGTCGGTCGCGCACAGGAAGCGCAGGTTGTGCGCTTTCATGCGGCCCATCACGCGCTCGCGATCGGCCTGCGACAGGTCACTCGACAGCGGCTCGGCGTCGAGCCCCTGCTTGGTGAGGAACTTCGCGACCATCGTCGTTTCGTCGCGCGTGTTGCAGAAGATGATCGCGCTGTCCGGGTTCTCGGCGAACAGGATCTTGAGTAGATCGCGGCTCCGCGCGATGCCGCTGACGATGTAGTAGGCGTGGTGGATCTCGTTGACCGAGACCGAGTCGCGCGACAGCGACATGTTCTCGGGCGCGCGCATGTGCC
The DNA here is from genome assembly GCA_028287115.1 of Myxococcales bacterium. GTDB lineage: Bacteria > Myxococcota_A > Polyangia > Haliangiales > Haliangiaceae > JABFXX01. The sequence goes on along the minus strand of JAQBQF010000250.1, from coordinate 10,036 downwards.
GGCGCGAGTAGCGCAGGACTTCATCGGGCATCGTCGCCGAGAACAGCAGGGTCTGCCGTTTCTCGGGCAAGTACGACGCGATCTTCTCGATGTCCTCGAGGAAGCCCATCGACAGCATCTCGTCGCACTCGTCGAGCACGAACGTCTGGACCGTCTTGAGATCGAGCGTCCGGCGGCCGATGTGATCGAGCACGCGGCCGGGCGTCCCGACGACGATATGCACACCGTCGCGCAGCGCAGAGATCTGCTTGCCGATCGGTGCGCCACCATAGATGGCCTCGATCACGATGCCGCGAACTTTGCCGATGTTCGCGAGCTCGCGCGAAACTTGAAGAGCCAGCTCGCGGGTCGGCGCGAGGATCAACGCTTGCGGCTGGCGAACGGCCGGCAGCAGGCGGTTGACGATCGGCAGACCGAACGCGGTCGTCTTGCCGGTGCCGGTGCGCGACTGGACCATGAGGTCCTTGCCTTCGCTAACCGGACCGAACACCGCGGTCTGGACCGGGGTCGGCGCGAAGTAACCCATGTCATCAAGCGCTTGCTTGACGTCGGGGTGCAGCGCCAGGTCATTGAAGCTGGGCGGTTTGGGTGCCGCCTCGGCTGCAGGCTCAGAAGTTTCGGTTGTCTCGGTCGTCATCTGCGCGGCTAGGATCGCCGCGTCCGCCACACCGTTTTCGGTGGGCGTCGTTCCATTTGTCATCACACAAAACCTTAAAGTAATCTTCCCGGCCAGTCGGCACGGGATCGTTGTGCCCGAGATGATCCAGTCGGAGCGCTGGTCGGGACGTGGAGCCGAGATTCGCCGGAACCAAGCGACGTCGCTGGTTGCGGCTCGGCGTTACGTATCCGAAGCAAAGCTCGCGTTGCACGTCATCGTGCTCGTAAGCTTTGACCTTGGTCGAAATCGTAATCACGCAATACCCTGAATTCGCGGCGAACCATAGTCGCCACAATCCGTCGGGTCAAGGACAGATGTCGATCGGGCTATCGCCGGGGCAGCGTCAGCCAGGCGGTGCCATCGGCGTTCGAGGTCCCATGCCCCTGTAGCTGCGCAGGAATCACGCAGTCACCGGGGTTCGTGACCTGGTCGCATAACGTCAGATCGCTCACCACCTGAAATACCCGCAGCTCGGCTTTCTCGACCGGTTCGCCACCAAAGTTCGTGATCCGGCCGTGGATGTACGCGGCATCCGGGATCCGCAGGAAGTCGAGGGACTTGCTGGTCTGCCCGACGACTCGATCGATCGCGATGTCGGAGACGGTCCAGCTCGGCGCATCGGTCGTCAGCGGTGGCTCGCAGTCGAGATCGTAGTGACCCCAGATGTCAGCAACGAGCGGATCGACATAGACGACAAAATCACCGGTGTCGGCCGTGATCGTCGTCGCCGCTGGAATCGCTGCGAGGAATTGCTGCGCTACGTTGTCGAGGCTCCATTGAAATCGCAGCGACGGCCGCGCGGTCACCGAGATCTTGCCGAGCGGATTGCCCGCGGAATCGAGGACGGTGCCGCTCAGCGCGAGGCGGGCCGGCAGCCGCACCGTCGAGATCGAGCCTAGCGTCAGCGGCTGGTCGTAGACCACGCCGAGGCTCGAGCCCGCCGGCGGAATCACGCTGTACCGATACGAGCCCGCGATCGCCGGACCATCGAGCAGCGTGATGTTCGCGTTGCCATCGGCGTCCGTGACGGTCTCGACCGTGAGCTCGGCGCGCGTGCCGCCGCTGAGCGGTGGGGCGACGTAGTTTCCGGTGACGATCACCTTCGCGCCGCTCGTCGGTACGACCGCGCCGTTGCCGCTGACGCCTTTGATCGGGATCGTGACGACGATCCGATTGCCGAGGCCTGTGGGCTGGGCGAGGTTACGTTGCGCCGGCACGGCGTCGACGCCGAGGTGAAGCGTCGGCGCGACGACCGTCGATCCCCAGGGCTTGGCGACGATCTCGATGCCTCCGACGAGATGATCGGACAACGTGATCGAGTAATGACCATCGCTCGTGTAGTCGATCGTCGAGACCTCGGTCAGCGGATCGCCGGCCGCCCAGTGTCCCATCGCGACCACGCGGTAGTTCGTGAGGGCTTGGCTGTAGGCATCGGCAAGGGAGCCGGTGATCGTCGGCAGCGAACCGCCCATCGTGATCTGGTAATCCGCAATGCTGTCCGGCGTCGCCGTCTCCAGATAGACGGGCGGCACGAGCTCGGCCGCGGACATGGCCCCGTTGGGTTGCGGCATGTCGCCCCGGCCATCGGGCAAGATCACGACCCGATACATCGGATCTTGGGGTTTGGTGCGCGGCAGGAACAGCGAGAACGACTCCGCCTTGCCGGCGGGAATATCGGCCTTCGCGGTGAACGCCTTGCGAAACCCCGGGCCACCCGGAAACAGCGAATCGCGGGTGACCGTGATCGTCGCGCCGATCGTGCTTTGATTGCAGGTCGCGAGCGGCGGACAGAACGCGTCGAGTCGGCCACTCAGCTTGATCGGCGAGTCGAGTGCGAGATCACCGAGCCAGCCATCCGATGGAATCGTCAGCAGCGGTAGCTCGGTCGCGACGACATCCGTCCGATCCGCGGGCGCGCCCAGGGCGGCGGCGAATGGACCCGCCGGCGGATTGCCCCAACACACGCCATCCAAGCAGACCTCGCCCGCGGCGCCATTGCAGTCGGCGGTCGTCGAGCACATCGGCGCTGGACCGTCCGGTACGCTGAGGCAGCCGGCTGCGAGCGCGATGCCCACGAGGGCGGTGACTGAGGGCAGGGAGCTCATTGGCAGGTCAGGAGATAGGTCCGGTTGGTCGCGAGTCCGCCGGTGGGCATCGCTTGATAGAGCGGCGCGACCCCGGTCTCGAGGACCGGACGATCGAACACGACGATCGTCAGGAGATGCGTGCCGGTGAGCGTCGAGGTGCAGACGCCGGCGAGCGGGCAGGTCGAGCCGCGCTCCGCCGTGTCGCTGGCCGACTGCGTGCACGTCGACCGCGGGGGTGTTGGATCGGGACTGTTGTAGTCGACGAAGATCTTCGGATAGAGCGTATCGCCGAGATCGGTATCGATCAGCCCCAAGGTGAGCGACCCGGCCATCGAGCCGATCTTCACGGTGATCGGGCCCGGTTCCGCGAGGTCTTGGAGGTCGATGCGTACCGACGTGATCGCGGGAGGTGAGTTCGTCCCGGCATCCTGCTGTTCGACGCCGAGCGTCGGCGGCAGAACACATCCGGCGGAAGCGATGAACAACAGCGGGATCACGAGCAACGCAGAGATATGCAGCGGTCGCGCCACCCGCGACTGTCCCTGGGGATCCGGGCAGTTAGCCGGGAAAACGGCGGCGTCGGGGTGATGTAAGTCGGACATCTGCGTCATGGGTTGGCTCGCCGGTACACGACTGGGTGTGAGCGCGATGGGATCGTCACACCGGATCTGGCGGCAGCTCGCTGCCGTCGTCGGATTCCTTTTCGAGGTGACGGAACACGGTCCGCGGATCGACGCCGAGATCGCGCGCCGTCTTCGTTCGATTACCGTTGTTGAGCGCGAGGACCTCGTTGATGTACTCACGCTGAAATTTGTCCTTCGCCTCCGCGAGCGTGAGGATCTGCGGCAACACATCGCCGGTCAGGCCGAGATCATCCGGGCCGATCACGGTCGAATCGCAGAGCACGATCGCCTTCTTGATCCGGTTCTCGAGCTCGCGAATGTTGCCTGGCCAGTTGTGCTTGCGGATCGCGACCGCGGCGTTCGGCGACAGGCCTTTGACCTTGACGTCGTACTCGCGCGAATAGCGGCTGAGCAGATACCGCGCGATCACGAGCAGGTCGTCGCCGCGCACGCGCAGCGGCGGGAGCTCGACGGCGACGACGTTGAGCCGGTAGTAGAGGTCCTCGCGAAACCGGCCGCCGGCGATCTCTTTCTCGAGATCGCGGTTCGTCGCGGCGAGGATCCGGATATCGACGGTCTCCGGCCGCGTGTCGCCGACGCGATACACGACCTTCTCCTGGATGGCGCGTAGCAGCTTGACCTGGAGCTCGATCGGCATCTCGCCGATCTCGTCGAGGAACAGCGTGCCACCGTCGGCCGCCTGGAACTTGCCCTGCTTGTTGACCACCGCGCCGGTGAACGCGCCCTTGACGTGACCGAACAGCTCGCTCTCGAGCAGGTTCTCCGGAATCGCGCCGCAGTTGATCGTCACGAACGGCTTGCCGTTGCGCGGCGAGCGCGTGTGAATCTCGCGGGCGATCAGCTCCTTGCCGGTGCCGGTCTCGCCGGTGATCATCACCGAAATGTCCGTCGGCGAGATCTTCTCGACCTTGCGGAACACCGCCTGCATCGGCGGCGACGTCCCGACGATCTCGCCGAACCGCGCCTGCTCGAGGCGCTCGTGCAGCCGCTTGTTGTCGTGCCGCAGCTCGTTGAGCAGCAGCGCGTTCGAGACGATCAGCGCCGCCTGGGACGCGAACACCGTCAGGACGCGCAGGGTCTCGTGCTGGAACAGATCGCGGATCGAGTCGTTGCCGACGTAGATCAGGCCGAGCAGCCGGCCGCGATCGAGGAGCGGCACGCAGATTACCGACGAGACCTTCAAGTGCATCACGCTCTTGGCCGCGGCGAACTCGTCGTCGTTCATCGCGTCGGACACGATCACCGGCTTTCGCGACTTCACGACCTTCGCGATGATCGAATCCGAGAGCTGGCTGACCGCGTCGGCGATGTTCTCGCGGTTCAGGTTGCGCGCGATCTTGACGTCGAGCGTCTCGCCTTCGAGCAGGATCAAGAAGCCCTTGTCCGCGTTCGTGATCTCGATGACCGCATCCATCAGCGCGTCGAGCAGCTCCGTCAGATCGCGGATATGCATCAGGCGATCGGAGAAGTCGTAGAGCTTCGTGTACGCGTCGAGATCCGCGACCGTGTTCGGCGCCTCTTCTTCGATCACCGCGGTCTCGTCGACCATCGCAAACTTCAGCTCGCAGCCGCCGATCACGAGGCGCTCGTCGTGGGTCAGCTTGTGCTTGCTGCGCTTCTTGCCGTTGACGACAAACTCGGTCTTCTTCGGCGCGAACACCGTGTACGTCTGGCCATCGAAGTGGATCGCGTAGCCGTCGGTGACGAGCGGATCGGGCAGCACGATGTCGTTGTCGGGCCCCGAGCCGAGCGACGTGATCTTCTTGTGGAGGTGATAGATCATCGGCGGGACGCCGGGCGCAGTCAGGCGAAGCGAGGGCATGCTTAGTTCTCCCAGCCGAGCCCGATGCCTACGCTCTGCGGCGTGATCATCGGAGCCAGATGAAGGTGATCGAGAAACGAGGTCTTCTTCTTCGGCGCGGGCGCATCGAGATCGCGCAGATCGAGGTGGGGCGCGTGGTCGTCCTTCAGGCGCTCTTCGGGTTTGTAATGCCGGAGGGCGTCGACGACACCCCACGCGTAGAGCCCGAAGAACGCGATGCCGGCGCCGATCTCGAGCTGCTGGAGATTGAGGGCCGTGCCGCGATCGCCGGCCTTCACGCAGTTCGGGCAGTTGATGCCGTACTTGTTGACCAGATAGAGCCAGCTGCCCACGGACGCCGCGAACGTCAGGCCTTCGCCGGTCGCGAACAGGATGCCCTTGGCGCTGTCGTGATTCTGAAATTGCCCGGCGCCGAACGGCACGAAGTTGTAGGCGTAGTGATGGACCTCGACCTCCACGAGGTGCTTCTTGTATTCCTCGAGCGCGGCGATCTTCTCCGCGAGCTTTCTACGCTCCGCGTCCGCGGCCGCCTTCTTCTGCATCTCCGCCTTGGTGTCATCGAACAACTGGACCGCGCCGGTGGAGAACGCATTCGTCGTGATCTCGCGCTCGGGATCGATCTGCAGCGCTCGCTCGAATTCTTGTCGCGCACGCGCGCGGTTGCCGAGCTCGAAATAGCTAGCGCCGAACAGCACGAATGCCTCGACGACCTCGTCCTGCGTGCCGAGTTGTACGGTGGGATATAACAGCGTGAGCAACACGCTGATCGCGGAATTCCAGTCGGCGTTCTGAAAGCTCTTGCGACCCCGGTTTAGGTCGGAGCTCGGCGTCGCCTCAGCGACACCGGAAGCGACGATTAGCGCGAGAGCGACTACGGCTGCTCGCACGTGATGTCCTTGTTCGCCGCGGCCTTGACCGAGACGTTCTGACTCGCGACGACCGGCACGGTCCCGGACCCTGCCTTCTTCTCGATGACGAACTCGACCTTGATCGTTCGAGAGTCGAACGTCGCGTTCTCGTCAAACACGATCGTCGATGGCTGACCTAGGGTTGCCGGTCGATCGTTGATCTTCACGCTCGATGCATTCGCGCAGTGCGGTGTGATCGATCCCGGCTTGTAGGTGAGGTGGAGATCCACGTTCGTGTCGGTCGGACTGAGATCGAGCTCTTTGTCGCTGCAGAGGTCGTTGTGGCCGCGGACCCGGACCTTCTTCGCGATCATGGGTTCGATCGATCCACCTTCGACCAGCGTCGGTGGCCCATCGTCGAACTGCAGTGTCGTGCCCTTCTTTGGAAACACGTTGATCCGGACGCGATGCGCTTCGGCGACGGAGCCCGCGTCGAGCGTCGGAAGGTGACGGCCGGGATCGGTGACGACGATCGCCGGCTCCGCATCGGCGACGAGCTCGACCCCGGCGTCGGGCTCCGGCGGCGGCGCCTCGACCTGCGTCGTGGTCGTCCACGGCCCCGTCCACGCGTTGGTGACGCTCGTCGTCGGATCCGGCGGCGCCTCGGGCGGCGCGGGGCGCGTCTTCAGGTGGATCGCGAACGCGCCGCCACCGATCGCGACCGCGCCGAGGAGCGCGAGCCCGACGGTCTTGAGCCGCGCGCGCCGGTTGATCCGATCGAGGATCGACAGCACCTTCTGATTCTTCGGATCGATCGTCAGCACGCGATCGAACACGTCGAGCGCGCCGGCCTGGTTGTCTTCGTCGAGCAACTTCTGACCCCGGCGGGTCAGCGCATCGAGCAGCCGATCCTTGAGCGCCTGCTCGTACGGCACCGGCGCCTTGAAGTAGCGCGCGAGCTCGCCGGAGAGCTTGTCGGTCGGCAGCCCCGATTCTTCGAGATACGCCTCGATTGCGAGCACCATCTCGCCGATCGCCGAGTAGCGATCGTTGGGCAACGCCGACATCGCCTTCAAGATGATCCGGCCGAGCCGATTGCCGATCCGCGGATTCGCCTGGCGCGGATCGGTGAACTTGCACTCGGCGATTCGCTTCAGCACCTCGTGCGGGTTCTTGCCCTCGAACGGGAGCTTTCCGACGCAGAGTTGGTACAGCACGATCCCGACGGCGAACACGTCGGTGCGAAAATCGAGCTGCCGCCCTTCGACGTGCTCGGGAGCCATATATGCGGGCGAGCCGAGCAGCTGGCCTGTCACCGTGAGCCGCTCGAGGTCGACCATGTGCGAGATCCCGAAGTCCATGAGCTTCACGAGCCCGTCGGACCGGATCATGATGTTCTCGGGCTTGATGTCGCGGTGGAGGATGCCGACCGCATGCGCGTGCGCGAGCGCGCGGCAGACTTGCAGGATCACCATCGCTCCGATTTCCGGAAACGAGATCGGCCGATCGGTGATGAACTGCTTCAGTGTCTGACCGTCGATGAACTCGGTGACGATGTAGCTCTCGGAGCCCTCTTTCGCCGAGTAGTCGAAGATCTCGAGGATGTTCTCGTGGCGCAGCTTGGCGACCGCTTGCGCCTCGCGCTCGAACCGATCGCGCGCCTCCTGATAATCCGAGAGGTGCCGATGCAGGATCTTGATCGCGACCGTGCGCTTGAGCTGACGATCGAGGCCGCGATAGACGACAGCCATCCCGCCCTGGCCCACACGTTCCAAGAGCTCGTACTTATCGAGAACCTGACCAACCTGGATCAAACGATTGCGTCTCCCCGCCATGACACTGATGTCGCGGCGGTATCCCTTCGTTCATCGGACCTGGTGCAGAGCCGATAAGGTTGTCTAACTTGCTAAGCCTACGCCGCTTCTCGGGTCACTCACAAGCCGGGAGTGAGGTCCAAGCCTGACGCAGCCGTCATTGCACCGCCGGTCTCGTACCCGAACCTGGGGCGTACCCGGCGGGTTGTGAGCGACTGTTCGCGCGGTAGGCACGGGCTTTCCCGGCCAACTCTTGACTTAGTGGGCTCGATCTCTTAATCAAAGCCCTCCCAGGCACATAGCTCAGTGGGAGAGCATCACCTTGACACGGTGGGGGTCTGCGGTTCAATCCCGCATGTGCCTACGACTTGACCGGCGCTCCTCTGCGCTGGGCCGCGACGCCGGCCGGCAACCCCGGTCAGTTGCACACGCTCGAGCATTGCGTGGCGGCTTTGAACGTCGTGGTGCATGCGACCTCGCGGCGTGGTGACACCTGCTTTTCGCACGCGAGCCTCATCGTGTTGTCATTGCAAGGATACGAGCACATCCCATTCCACGCCGTCAGCTTGCACGTGGTGCCGTCGGAGCTGAACCCGATCGAGTCTCCGAAGCAGCCGGTGGGTCCAAAGCATGCGCCCTCCGACAGGCAGTTGGCGCAATTGGTCGTGACACCCGCGATCCGCACCTCGCATTCGTCGACGCATTGGACGCGGCTCGCGGTGTTACAGACATCTCCGACGCCATCCGTCGCAGGCATCGTCACCGGACAGGCGGAGAGACACCGAGGATCCCGATTCGTGAGATCGGCGCTCGATGAGCTGCTCCCGCAGGCGCAAATGACGAAGCTAACGAGGATCAGGAGGCGAGAATAGGTCGGCATCGGGCGGGCCTAACACCGGGCGGCCCCCCCGCACAAGCGACTTCTGATGTCTGGCGATCGCGTCTTTGCAGCCCCCTACGAACAGTGTAGAACTTCGGCAACGACCCCGGCTTCGGCCGGCCGAGGAGCAACGACCGCATGCACTTTAGTGACGTGAACCAATGAACGTTCGACCGCCTGGAGGTCGCTTCGGCGATCGCCGCCGCCCGGAGCAGGGCCTTCGTATCAACCACCGGATCCGCGTTCCCGAGGTCCGAGTGATCGCCGAGGAAGAGCAGCTGGGCATCTTGCCCACGCACGAAGCTCTGAGGCTCGCCGAGGAGAGAGGACTCGACCTCGTCGAGATCTCGCCGCGCGCGTTCCCGCCGGTGTGCCGGATCATGGACTACGGCAAGTACAAATACGAAGAAGCCAAGAAGAAGCAGCAAGCTCGCAAGCGCGCTTCGACGGTCGAGACGAAAGAGATCAAGTTCCGTCCGAAGACCGAAGAGCACGACATGGCCTTCAAGGTGAAGCATGTCCGTCGCTTCCTCGAAGGCGGCAATAAAGTTCGCCTCGCGGTCGTGTTCCGTGGTCGCGAGATCACGCACCCGCAGACCGGCATGAACGTGCTCAATCGCGTCGTCGATATGTGCGCGGACATCGCGACGGTCGAAGCGACGCCGAACATGGAAGGCCGCCGCATGATCATGGTAATCGCGCCGAAGCCCGGCGTGGTCCGCAAGGCGCAGGAGGCCAAGAAGGCCCAGCTTGCCGCGCAGATCGCTGCGACCGCTCAGCTGAAAGATCGCCAGCCCGGCAAGGCACCGCCGCCCCAAATCCCCGAGGAGGATGATGATGACCTCTCAGAAGAGGACATCAACGCCGACGTCGAGGACGATGACGACGACGACGCGCCGGCCACCCCGGCCGCCGGCTCGTAATCGCCAGGCAGCCGGCCCGGCGACGCGCGCGCGGTGACGCGCGGTGATCCGATCGCGCGCGCCCGCGGCGAAGCGAGGACGCGCATCGCTAGTCCGAGGCAATCCCAGGGGATTGGGCGATCTGCTCCGGTTTCTGAGTCCCTTCAGATAGCCGCGTAGGATCGGTGTGAAAGCACTTGTTTCCTACGCGGTGCTGGGGCATAAGACTCAGCCTCGCGCCATGCCCAAGGTCAAGACTCATAGCGGTGCCAAGAAGCGGTTCAAGCGGACCGGCACTGGCAAGTTCAAGTTCGCGCACACCTTCAAGCGCCACCTCCTCACGGGTCGCTCGAAGAAGATGAAGCGCCAGGCGCGTCAGGC
>JAQBQF010000235.1 GCA_028287115.1 Myxococcales bacterium | reverse complement strand
GCGTCGCACATACTTTTCCATCGGACAGTGCACGCATGCTCGCAGCGAGCGATGGGCGAGATGGATCAAGGGTCAGACAGTCAGACACTACCTCCACTAATTGCAGTGTCTCCGCGAGAGATAAGGTCGTGCAAGTAGTGCCAGTTGTGTCTGACCCTTCGTAGCAGACCCAATGCTGCGGCTCCGCTCTGCTGAACGCGAACACGCGAGCACGCGCGTGCGGGCTGGGGCCCCCTCGCTCATCGCATGGGACGGAGTGCTCGCACGACCGCTGAACCTTGCGCCCCATGCAGCACCGGCGCCTGACTGGGCCACCCTCCCGCTATTCGCTTCGAGGCCCCACCCGCAACGCGCTTAGCTCGCGATGCGTCGCACATGCTCTCCCATTGGAGAACGCACGCTTGCTCTCGCAGCGAGCGATGGTCGTGCGGATCAAGGTCAGGCGCTCGCGCGGGCGAGCCAGGGCGCGAGCGAGACCGTTCGGGGCAAGCGCTGGCACGGGCGAGCAGGCGAAAGGGGAGCGAGCGAGCATCAGGCGCGCTCTCCGGCGAGCAGGCGAGCAGGGCGGCGAGCGAGCGTGCGACTACGAGCTGGCGCGGGAGAGGAGGGCGAGGAGGGCTTTGCGGGCGCTCGCGACCGGGCTCTTGCCGGCTTCCGGTGTGAAGGCGTGGCGGCGATCCGGGAGCTGGCGCCAGCCGGCGCTGGCGGCGAGGTTCGCGAGCGGGCTATCGGGCGGGAGCGCGATCGCGATCCGGCTGGAGGAGATCTCGAGCGCGAGGGCGCCTGCGCGCCGCGCGGTGGCTTTGACGCCCATCAGCTCGCCGAGGAGGATCACGTCGCCGGGCACCGGGCCATAGCGGTCGCCGATCTCGCTCATCACGTCGCGGAGCTCGTCGTCATCGGCGATCGCGGACAGGCGCTTGTAGAGCTCGAGGCGCTGGCCCGGATCGGGGACGTAGTCGTCGGGGATGAAGCCGGGCGTCTCGATCGAGAGCTCGGGATCGATCTCGCTGTGGATCGGCTCGCCGCGAAGCTCGGCGACGGCGCTCTCGAGCATCTTGCAATATTGATCGAAGCCGACCGCGGCGATCGAGCCGGATTGTTTGGCGCCGAGGAGCTCGCCGCCGCCGCGAATCTCGAGATCTTGCGAGGCGATCTGGAAGCCGGCGCCGAGCTCGGTGAAGCGCTGGAGTGCCTCGAGGCGACGGCGTGCTTCATCGGTGATGTGCTCGGGCTCGGGCACGAGCAGGTAGCAATACGCGCGTTCTTTGCTGCGGCCGATCCTGCCGCGTAGTTGGTAGAGCTGCGCGAGACCGAACGCGTCGGCACGCGCGACGAACATCGTGTTCGCCCGCGGGATGTCGAGTCCGCTCTCGACGATCGTCGTCGCGACGAGCACGTCGAGCTCGCCTTGGACGAACTGGACCATCACCTTCTCGAGCTGATCGCTGGAGAGGGAGCCGTGGCCGACGCCGACGCGCGCCGAAGGCACGAGCGTCCGGATGTACTCGGCCCATTCTTCGATCGTGCGATCGTCGTCGCGCGGCTTGCGGCGCTTGGGTCGCACGTCGTTTGGGAGTCGGTGATCGGCTTCTTGCGCGCCCATCGTGCCGATCGTCGGGGAGATGAAGAAGATCTGGCCGTCGCGGGCAAGCTCGCGTTCGAGGGCTTCGCGGATCGTCGCGTCGTCGACGCGCGACACGAACGTGCGTACCGCGCGGCGATCCGCGGGTGGTGTCGCGATGATCGAAAGATCGCGCAGGCCGGCCATCGCGAGGTGCAGCGTGCGCGGGATCGGCGTTGCCGTGAGGGTGAGCACGTCGACCTGGGTCTTGGTCTTCTTGATGCGCTCTTTGTGCGCGACCCCGAACCGCTGCTCCTCGTCGATCACGAGCAGCCCGAGATCTTTGAACCGAACATCGGGCGACAGGACGCGATGCGTGCCGATCACGACGTCGACCGAACCGTCTGCGAGCTTGCGGACGGTATCGATCTGCTCGGCCTTGGTCTGAAATCGCGACAGCTTCCCGAGGTTCACGGCGAACCCCTGGTAGCGCTCGGACATCGTGCGGAAGTGTTGCTCGACGAGCACCGTGGTTGGAGCGAGCACGACCGCCTGCTTGCCACCTTGCACGCACTTGAAGATCGCGCGTAACGCGACCTCGGTCTTACCGTAGCCGACGTCGCCGCAGACCAAGCGGTCCATCGCGCGCGGTGCCTCCATGTCGCCGAGCACGGCGTCGATCGCCTCGGCTTGATCCGGCGTCTCGTCGAACGGGAACGTCGCCTCGAGCTCGCGAAATTGATCGTCGACCGCGGGGAACCTATGGCCGGGGAGCGCGGCACGTTGCGCGTAGAGTTGGAGCAATTCTTCGGCGAGCGCGCGGACGTGACGGCCGACCTTGTTACGCGTCGCTTCCCAGGTCTGTCCGCCGAGCTTGTCGAGCTTCGGCGCGTGACCTTCGGCGCCGACGTAGCGCTGCACCTCACCGAGCCGATAGATCGGCAGGTACAGCGTGCCGCCGTCGTACTCGAGCTGGAGCGTATCGACTTCGGTCGCTCCGACGACCGCGAGTCGCTTGAGGCCTTGATAGCGGCCGACGCCGTGTCGCTGGTGAACGAGATAGTCGCCCGAGGCGAGCTGCGAGAAGTCGCTGACGTTGCCGAGCAGCGCATCCTTGGCGCGCTTGCGCTTGCTCTTCGGATGATGCGTGCGATGCCCGAACACGTCATCGGCGGTGACGAGCGCGATCCGATCCGCCGGCGACGCGAACGAGTGCGAAGGCGAGCCGTTGACGATCGTGACACCGGATGCCTGCGTGGGCCGCTCACCCGGTGCGGCGAGCCGGACCTCGACGCCGCGCGCGGACAGCACGCCGAGCAACCGATCCGCGCGACTCTGCGAATCACACGCGAGCGCGACGCGCAGGCCTTGCTCGCGCCAGCGGCTGATCGCCGCGAGCAGCGGTGTGACGTGCTCGGTATCGCCGAACGTGCGTGCATGCTCGAGCTCTTGTCGCAACACGCGGAGATCGTCGACACCGCTCGTCAGCTTCGTCGCCTCGGCCTCGCCATGGAGCTCGAGTGTCGGCAGCTCGATCCGGCGCGCTGCCGAGAGCGCCGTGATCTCGGACGTGAAGTGACGGTCCGGAGGAAACGCGAGGGCGGCATGACGGCTCGTGGCCGCCGCCTCGCCATCTTCGACGTTGGACGCGCCGCGACGGCGCTCGGCGAACCGCGCATCCGCATCCTCGAGCGCGTGCGCGATCGCTCGACGGCACGCATCTGGGTCGACGACGATCCAGCGCGCGTTCGCCGGCACGTACGAAGCGGGTGCGACGAGCTCGTCGTGAAATGCGGGCGTCAAGCCTTCGATGCCGACGAACACTCCGCCGGTCTCGAGCTGCTCGATCAACCGGCGCGTCGCCTTGGTCGGATGCGAAATGTCGTCCGCGTACTCGCGCAGCCGCGAGCGTACATCGCGCGTGCCGGTCGTGATCGTGTCGCGCACGGGATGCAAGTGGACCTGCGTGACCTGGCGCAGCGTGCGCTGCGATTCTTCGTCGAACCAGCGCAGCGACTCGACCTCGTCACCGAATAGCTCGATGCGCACCGGATGCGGTGCAAGCGGCGCGTAGACATCGATCACGCCGCCGCGCAGCGCGAACGTGCCCGGCTCGTCGACAACCGGCGTCCGCGTCCAGCCGCCCGCGACGAGGAGCTCGGCGATCCGATCACGTTCGATGTGATCGCCTTGCGTGATCGTGATGCCGCGAGAAGCCAGCTCGGCCGCGGGCAGGGTCCGCCGGATCAGGGACTCGGCCGAGGTCACGACGAGCTTGGGCCGCAGCGCCGGCTGGGTCAGCCGATACAGGGTCGCCATCCGCTCGACGATGTACGACCGATCGGGCGACAGCTCGGCATACGGCGAGACATCGATGCCCGGCAGCGACGCGATCGGGTCGAGGTCGGCGGCATCCCGATCGCCACCGACAAAGAATCTCGCATCTGCCTCGAGCTCGCGCGCCGTCGCGTCATCCGGCGTGACGATCACGACGAGGTTCTCGCGGGCGACCAGCTCCCCCGCGAGCCACGCGGCCCAGCCGGGCGTCGATCCGTACGCGATCACCGCGCCGGCATCTAACGCACGCTCGAGCTCGGGCCGCATATCCGCGGCAAGCTAGCATGCGCGTCCACCCTGGTTGCGCGGCAAGCGATCGAGCGCGTCACCGCATCACGGCGACCGCCCAAACGATCGTATGCTTGACTCCTGGAATAAGTCGAACATACTCATGGGGTGAGTAAGCGTCTCCAGATCGTGGTCGATGATAAGGAGATGCGCGAGATCGAGCGCGCGGCGCGGATGCGCGATCTCAGCGTCTCCGAGTGGGTTCGCCAGTCGCTGCGGAAGGCACGCGCGAGCGAGCCTTCCGGTAGCCCAGCCAAGAAGCTCCAGGTCATTCGTGCCGCGGCGAAGTACTCGTTCCCGACCGCCGACATCGACCAGATGATCGGCGAGATCGAGGCTGGATATGGTTCCACGGTCGAATGATCCTCGTCGATTCGAATATCCCGATGTACCTCGTTGGGAGCGCTCATCCACATAAGGTGGATTCTCAGCGAGTGCTGGAGAGGTCGATTGCCGCCGGGGAGCGACTCGTCACCGACGCCGAGGTCCTTCAGGAGATCCTTCACCGCTATGTCGCGATTGGACGCCGAGAAGCGATCCAGCCAGCGTTCGATGCGGTGCTCGGGGTGGTAGACAACGTGTTTGCAGTCGATGCCGTGGATGCCGAGCGCGCGAAAGCGATCGTGCTGGGATCGAAGCAGCTTTCGGCTCGCGACGCGATCCACCTCGCGATCATGGAGCGCCACGGCATCGATCAGATCATGAGCTTCGATGCGGGGTTCGATGGCTTCCCGGGAATCACCCGCGTGCATTAGCGTGCATAGCTTGCGTCGAGATCGGGCAGCCAGCGGTTCATGCGAATGTGGATCGAAGTCGACTACTGCGGGTCTCGATGGTCGCCTGCGATCAGCGCTGCGGCTCTCGGGACCATCGTGCGACGTCGGCGCCGCGTTGTGAGGACCGCCCACGCCGCCCAGATCGCGCTCGCGCCACCGCCACCCGCGACGGCCGCGGGCCACCAGGCGTGCGGTTCCGGTTGCGCGACGACGACGAACTGCGGAGGTAGCGTCACGTACGTGGGCGCGATGGGCTCCAGGACGGCTGCGAGCTCCGACTGCGGCGGTTCGGGGATCGCGGCAGGCTCGGGGACGATCATCACGCCGTGCGCCGTCTCGTCGGTGACACGCAATGCGAGCGAGACGCCGCCGACCTCGCATCCCGTCAGCGCCGCGAGGCTTTGATATTGCCGCGGCGACGTCGGCACGAACGTGTAGGCGAGATCGGTGGGCTGACCGCCGACGTGGACCTCGAATAAACGCAGATACGGCGAGACCTGTGCGGTCGCCTTCTCGGGCTGTCCAGGCGCTTTGTCACCGCATGGCTCGCAAAACCGCACGATCTCGTGATGGCTATTGATCAGCTTCGCCGCGGCGGTCGCGATGCGCTCGCTCGTGACGATGCATTGATCGGCATGCGCGGCGCCCGACCACGCGGTGCCTGCAAACGCCAACATCAGGGTCCAGCGCTTCATCATCGTCCTCCTCCAACGTTCCGGGGTCCGACTCTATTCCAGGCCGTCCGCACGCCAAACCTGGCGAGCTCGACCAGCAATCCGCCTGCGATCGCGATCACGATCATCGCGAGACACCCGGCGAGCACCCAGCCGGCGTGGTGAACGAAGTCGCGGGTGATTCGCCCGGCGTTCGCGAGCGGCAGCGCGAGCGTGATCACCAGATAGGCAGCGAGCGGCATCGCGAGCCACCGCGCGCGAACGAGTCTCTCAGCGAAGAAGCGCATGAGTCTTGCTCCGTTCGGAGGCGGCGCGCGCGATCGCATACAGCGCGCATAGCCCACCGAGATAGATGAGGATGCCTTCGATCCGATGGGCTTCGCCGTGGTCGAGGCTGCCCACATCGATCGTGCCGCGATGCATCGCGATCGCGATCGCGATCCGGATCGTATTGACGATGAGCGTCGCGACGTACGCGAGCGCCGCCGCAATCGCGAGCCGCCGCGCGGTCGCTCGCCAGCTCAGCATCGTGCCGAGCCAGCCGAACGTCAGCGCCATGAACGCCGCGAGCATGAAGTTCACGCCCGCACAGGCCGGAGCGATGATGAACGTGACATCGCGATCGACCCAGCCCGCTCCCGCCTCGTACGTGAAGTGATGCCCGCCGACGAACGACACGAGGTGCGCGGTCGGCGCGAGGATCCAGTCGAGGTCCGCGGCCGAGGCGGCGCTGTAATAGTGCTTGCCGGCATAGAGCACCGCGAGCACGCACCCGATCGCCACCAGCTTGAACCGGTGAGTCCCCACGGGGGAAAGCGCGGCGATGGCGGCGGAGCGGTTCACGCGGCCCTTTGCGTGCGGCGGCGGAACAGCTGCCAGCCGACCGCGAACAGCACGAACGCGATCAGGACATCGAGCGCGGGCTCGGGACCGACTTCCATTCCGACGGCGCTCTCGCTGACTCCGACCGGCAGCGGCAGCGCCTGATCGACATCGATCGATCCGGCGGCACGCACGACCTGCTGCACGGCGATGAACGAGGTGTACTTCGTCAGCAAGTTATACTCGAGCCCGAGCGCGATCACGTCCTTGCGATTTTCATCGCCGAGCGTGAAGTCAGACAGCCGCGAGATCTTCGAGCGCGCCCACAGGTAAGACAGCGCTTCGTTGCTCGCGTCGGGCTTGACCGCGCTCGCATCGAGGGTGCTGACGAACCGGCCGCGGCCCGAGACGCCGGTCAGCGTCAGCTTGCCGGTCGGTGTGCCTCTCCACTTACCGAACACGACGACCGGGCGCTCCGCGAACACGTCGGGGAGCACGCGCGGCTCTACGTCGTAGGTCGAGAATCCGTCGAACGCGACCTTGACGCTCGTGAGCACGGGCGACTCGATGTACGTGCGGAACTTCTTCGCGGCTTCGGGCGCGAGCTTCTCGTCCTCGACGACGAACGGCTCGCCCTGACCGGCCTTCGCGACGCCCTCGATCAGGTGGCGATTGACCGAGCTTCCGATGCCGAACGCGAACACGTTCGCTTCGCCGAGGTGATCGCGCACTTGATCGAACATCGCGGTCTCCTCGCCGATGAAGCCGTCGGTGACGACGACGAAGCTGCGCGAGACATTCGCCTCGGGGCGCGGCAGCGACATCGCGCGTTGCAGCGCGGGAAGGAGCTCGGTGCCGCCGCCGCCTTGCTGGCTGTCGATGAACTTGATCGCGTCGGCGATCTGGGTCGGGGTCGCCGACACCGACTGCTTCGCGTAGAGATCCGAGGCGCCGGAGAACAGCAGCACGTTGAACCGATCGTTCGGGCGCATCTTGCCGAGCAGGTCGCGCATCAGCTTCTTCGTGATGTCGAGCGGGTGGCCGATCATCGAGCCGGAGACGTCGATGATGAACACGTACTCGCGCGCGGGAATCATCTCGATGGCCGGGCGGCGCGGCGGCTGCACCATCATCAGGAAGAAGTTTTCCTTGGCGCCCTGGAACAGTAGCAAGCCCGATGCGATGTCGGTGCCGCCGAGGCGGTAGTGCAGGATGAAGTCGCGGTTGCCGCCGGCCTTGTCATCGAGATCGACGGTCGCGGTCACGTTGTTCGCGCCGAACGCCGTCTTGATCGGATGCGACGGCGAGTCGATCGATTGGATCGGCATGCCGGCGCCGAGCGTGACGTGAACGCCGAAGTCGTACGGAGGGGCCTTGCCGGCGTGCGTGTAC
This sequence comes from Myxococcales bacterium, assembly GCA_028287115.1. Lineage (GTDB taxonomy): Bacteria > Myxococcota_A > Polyangia > Haliangiales > Haliangiaceae > JABFXX01. The sequence goes on along the minus strand of JAQBQF010000235.1, from coordinate 12,450 downwards.
GGCGCCGCGATGAACTGATTGGTCGGCTCGGTCGGATCGGCCGCGCCGCTCGTGTATCGCGGCCCGACCACGGTCGGATACACGAGCTCGTACGTGCCATCGGTCGGTAGGAGAAGCTCTGTGTACTTGAGCTCGACCTCGATATGATCCTTCGGGAGGATGTTCGCGACGTTCATCGAGAAGACGTTTGGTCGATCTTCTTCGAGAAGAGATGCGGTCCTACCGGTCGCCTTGGCTTCCTCGTACTCCGCGCGCGCTTCCTCGCGCTCCTTGATCTTCGCAACGATGACGCGGCTGCCGATCGTCATCTTCATGCCGTGGACCGCGGCGCGCGTCGAAGCCGGGAATACATAGCGTGCGCTGATCGTTTGAGCTCCATCGTTCCTGTACATCTGCTTGACCGTGACATCGGCGATCACGCCGGCGATGTGAACATCCGCGCGCGTGCTCTCGAGCGGCATCGATTCCACGCCCGGACTCGCACCCTCGACGACAAAGTACGGCGATAGCGTCTTGTCGGCCTGCGGCGCGGGATCGGCGTAGGCACTCGACAGTGCGGTGAAGGCAAGACACACGAGCGGCAGTGCGCGGATGGACATGCACCTGGCAAAGAGCAATGGCGGTGCCAGCGCGCAGTCTCACCATGTCGCGGACTTATGAAGAACCGTGTTCGGAGGTCCCCGTCGAGTGCGTGTCGCGAGACACGAACGTAACAGCGGCGTGATCCGCTGCGATCTCGTATGCTCGTCACGATGTGGCGCGCTGTTCTCGTTCTCGTGCTGATCGGCGCGGTCGCCAAGGCCGAGCCGATCTCGCTCGATGCGTTGCTCGCGCGCACGAACGCGGTGGCAAAGGAGGTCTCGAAGATCCGCGGCCTGCCGCTCAAGCACGAGATCCCGAACGAGGTCGTCGATCGCGCCGAGCTTCGCGGTCGCCTCGTCAAGATGGCGAGCGATCACAAGACGCAGACGGAGACCGCGGCAGAGGGCTTCGCGCTCGCGCGGTGGGACTTGATCCCGCTCGACACGGACTACATGCAGATGATGGTCGATCTGCTGACGGAGCAGATCGCGGGTTACTACGATGCGGAGACCAAGAAGCTGACGATCTCGCAGAGCGCCGGTGACGACGCCGAGTGGGCCGAGATGGTCCTCGCGCACGAGATCGATCATGGCCTGCAGGACCAGTCGTTCGATCTGCACAAGTTCGAGGATCTGCCCGATACCGAGGGCGATGCGGCGATCGCGCGCCATGCGCTGGTCGAGGGCGACGGCATCGCCCTGATGATCGAGGTCGTGCTCGCGCGACGGCATCAACCGCCGCCATGGAGCAATCCCGAGATCGCCGCGCGGCTCGCGAAGTCGATGGCGGTGCCGACCGGAGACTCGCTCGAGAAAGTTCCGCTCGTGATCCGCGAAGCGATGATGTTTCCGTACCGCGACGGGTTCCGGTTCGTCGCCGCGCTGCGGCGCCGGCAGCCGTGGAGCGCGATCGATGCCGTCTTCAAGCGTGCGCCCCGATCGACGGAGCAGATCCTTCATCCGGCGCGCTACTTGTCGGATGACCTCCCGATCCCGATCGCGGTGACCGCGCCGGCGGCGCTCGCCGATTACTCGATCGTGCACTCGACCGTGTGGGGCGAGCTCGGCTTCGACGTGTTCTTGCGCAGTCACGGCGTTGCCGACGACGTCGCGGAGCGAGCCGCGGCCGGGTGGGGCGGCGATCGCGCGGTCGTGCTCGCGAAACCGGACGACAAGCGCCCCGACCACGCGGTCGGAATCGCACGGCTCGAATGGGACACCGAGGTCGACGCGATCGAAGCGCACGAAGCGGCGGTTCGCGCCCTCGACGATGCGATCGTCGGCGCGACGATCGAGCACACGGAGACGCGAACGCGCTGGCTCGCGCTCGATGGCAGCGCATCGTGGGTCGAGCGACGCGGTAAGTCGCTCGTGATCGTCCGCGGCGCGCCGAGCACGGCAGCGGATGCCTTGATCGCCGAAGCGTGGACCGCGACGACGATCGCGCCGAACCCCAAACCGGCTCAGCCGAGCAAGTAGCGCTCGAGCCCGACCAGGCGATCGACGTCATGAACGTCGTCGCGCAGCAGCGGGACCTCGACGAGCAACGCGGTCGCGCCGCCGGCTTTGTGCAGCTGACCGACCGCGACGCGATCGGCTTCTGCCAGCGTCTCGATGTCGCCGTGAGCCGCGAACAGCGCCTGCGCCGCCATCGTGCAGGTCGTTCCGGACACGCCGAGGCCCGCGACCCCGGGATGCGCGGCGAGCGCGGCCGCGATCGCAGGAACGTCGGCGCGAATCGGCAGCGTCGGATGAACCTTGTTGACGACGAAGCCGATGAACGGCATCTGTGCCGCCACGAGGCGCTCGTGGAAGAACAAGGCCTCGCGCACCGCCATCGGCTCGGGGCTCGCGACGAGGACAAACCCGACGCGCGGCTGGCGGAGCAGCGCGAACGTCTCTTCGGCTCGCTGCTTGAAGCCACCGAGGATGTCGTTGAACTCGGTAAAGAACACGCCGAGATCGTCGATGAACCGCGAGCCGACGAACTTCGACAGCCGCTTGAGCACGAACGCGCCCGTCTTGCCGACGATCGACCAGCTCGAGCCGGAGCCGCCTTGCAGCTTGCGAAACCAGTCGATCGCGGGCGAGTCGATCGCCTCCGACAGCTTGCGCGGCGCGTCGAGGAAATCGAGCGCATGTGCGGTCGGCGGCGTGTCGACGATGATCGTGTCCCAGTTGCCTTCGCGATCGAAGTCGTGGAGCTTCGCCATCGCCGCATATTCCTGAGCGCCTGCGAGGGATCCCGAGATCTGCGCGTACACGGGGTTCGCGAGGATTCGCGAGACCGCCGCTGGATCCTTGGCGTGGCGTTGCACGACCTCGTCGAACGCCTGCTTCTGATCGAGCATCATCGCGTGCAGCTCGCCGGTGGCGCTCGCCGCGCCTTTACGTACGAGCGCGCGATCGACTTCCTGCACGGTGTGGCCGAGCTGGCGTAGCCCGAGCGAGTTCGCGAGCCGCTTTGCGGGGTCGATCGTGATGACCAGCGTCCGCTTGCCGCGCCGCGCCGCCGCGAGGGCGAGTGCCGCCGCCGTGGTCGTCTTGCCGACGCCGCCCGAGCCGACGCAAACGATGATTCGCCGCTCCAGGAGGACCGAGGCAAGACGACTGGACACGCGCATCGCGCTTACCATTAAGGCCGCCAGCTTACAACGTGACCGAGCGAGGGAAGGACCGGAGCGTCACCGAGCGACAGTGCGATACCAGCGAGCGACTCGCGCGTGTATAAGAGGGCCTGCAGTGAAGCGCGAGCTCATCGTCACGCATGAAGGCCAAGATCGTTCGATCACGATCGAACCTCTCCCCGATGGCAGATTTCGGGTTGCGATCGGCGACACCGTCCGCGAGGTCGACGCTCGCCTCCTGCGGCCCGGCACGTGGTCGCTGATCCTCGACGGTAAGAGCTATGTCGTCGACCTCGACAAGCGGCGTGGCGGGATCGCCGCATCGGTTGGCGCGGGCGAAGCGCTGCTGCAGGTCGAAGATGCCTTGCATCGCAGGCTCGCGGCCGCCGCACATCCGCGCGGCGAGAAAGCCCGTGGCGAGAAGCTGCAAGCGCCGATCGCGGGCAAGGTCGTCAAGGTGCTCGTGGCCATCGGTGATTCCGTCGCTCCGGGAACCGCCGTGATCGTGCTCGAAGCGATGAAGATGGAGAACGAGCTCGTCGCCGAGCGCGGCGGCACCGTCTCGGTCATTCACAAGCAAGCCGGTCAAGCGGTCGAGACCGGCGAGACGCTCGTCGAGCTGACGTAGGTCGGGCGCTCGCCGCTGCGCCGCTCCGCCGCTCCGCCGCTCCGCCGCTCCGCGGCTTCGCGAGTGCGCTCCCTCCGTCGGAGTAACCGCCAAGGCGCCGAGGCGCCAAGGCCAGAGGAAGGGATCTTTCCGAGAGACAACCGCTTCGAGTCGGACTCCTCGACGTACGATTGGCGTCCCCGAGAAAGATGCTTGGTTTGACCTTGGCGCCTCGGCGCCTTGGCGGTTCATCTGGATCTGGATCTGGATCTGGTCTGGATCTGTGTCGGAGCGGTCAGGGCAGGGCGGCGCGTAACGGCGGCGCGATGGTCGGTTGCGCGCCGGGCAGTCCCGCCGTGCGGTCGCGCGGAATGTGATAGCGCGTCAGGATCCGCTGGGTCGCTTTGCGGACCTCTTCGGCATCGAGCATGATCATGCCGCCGGAGGTCGTCGTGATCTCGACGACGCCGCGCGCACTCGACAGTTGCGACACGAAGTCGATCATGTCGAGAGGAGCGCGCCCGTTGAGCGTCGCGATCGCTTCATTGTAAAGGTGCGAGTACCCGACGTTGATCTCGTCGGCGAGGACCTGCGTCAGGATCACGACCTCGTGCTGCGTCGCGGTACGAAAGCCCAGGTAGTAGTAGTTCAAGAACTCCTTCGGAGCTTTGTTCCACCACTTGTCCCAGGTCGTCAGGTAGTCGCGCGTCAACGTCTGAAACACGAGGCCGCCGTAGACGAAGTATTGCGGCGGCATGTCGTAGCGCGAACGCGGGACAAGCGGTGTCCACTTCTTGAGCTCGACCTCGACGAGCTTCGCGCGACCCTTGCGGATGACCTCGAGCTTGACCTTGTCCCCGACGTAACGATGACCGAGCACGACATCGTAGCGAGTGCGGTGCTGGCCGATGTACTGCACGGTCCCGTTGTTCGCGATCGGCAGGGCATCGATCGACGTGATCACGTCGCGCTCTTGGAGGATGCCGTCCGACGAGCCGCTGTGATCGATGTGAAGGACGACGACACCACGCTGGCCGTCGGCGAGCCCGAGCTGCTTGCGCAGCAACGGGTTCTCGAGGTTCTGCGTCGTGATCCCGAGCGCCGGGATCTCCGGGTGCTTGCCGCTCTTCACACCGTCGAGGAACGCGCGAATGATCGGAGGCGGCACCATCTCGCCGATGTTGTCGACGCCGGTCAGCTTTTGAAACGCGATGCCGACGACGCGGCCGTCGCCGAACACCGGACCGCCGCTGTTGCCGGCGTTGATCGCCGCGTCGACAGTGACCGCGAGCAGGTGACGCTGCGAGTGGCTATAGCGCTGGACCTCGATGCGCGACACCACGCCTTCGGTGATCGAGATCTCTTCGCCGCCGACGGGGTAACCGACGACGGCAACCTCGTCGCGCAGCTTCGGCATCGGACCGACATCCGCGGGCTCGATATCATCGAGAAAATCCGGCGGATCGACGACCTCGAGGAGCGCGAGGTCGCAGTCGTGGCTGACCGCCCTGACCCGCGCGATCGCCTTGTCGGGTTGCGCGGGCTTTTGGACCTGGAGAAACGTCGCGTTGGCGACGACGTGGGCGCCGGTCAGGAGTAGCCCGGGACCGATGACGACCGCCGACCCGGTGCTGTTCGATGGCGTTCTGGCCTGCCAAGGTCCATCAAAGTCAGGGTCTTGGGAGGTAGCAAAAACTCGGATGACCTCGGGGTACGCCACTCCAATCACCCTACCGTGCTCCCTGGATCCCCGCAAACGCTGGCAGGCGGTCACGCCGGGCGCAAAGCCTACGTTATCGTTCGATTTCGCGTTAGGAAAGGCCGTGCTCGCGCTTCAAGCCCTCACACCACAGCAGCTCGCGGCCTCGGTTCCCGCGATCACGCTCGCTGAAGCGCGCAAGCTCGTCGCACAAGCGCACCGCGGTGAGCCGATCGCGGCGACCTCGGCGATCCGGCGGGTCGCGGCCGACGCGGTTCGCGCGGTGGCCGAGATGCCGCAGCTCGAGGTGATCGCCGAGACACCGAGTCAGATCGATCCGTTCGTGAAGTATCTGGTCGCCGCGGGCGACGGATCGAGATTCGAGACGGTCCGGATCCCGCTCGAGGATCCCACGCGATTCGTCGCCTGTGTCAGCTCGCAGGTTGGCTGCGCGCTCGCCTGTGCATTCTGCGCGACCGGCCGCCTGGGCCTCACCCGCAACCTCGAGACGTGGGAGATCGTCGAGCAAGTGCGGATCGTCCGCGCCCGCTTGTCGCACGGGCGGGTCCATGGCGTCGTGTTCCAAGGGATGGGCGAGCCGCTCGCGAATCTCGATGCGGTGCTCGGTGCGATCGCGGTGCTGACGGAGCCGTGTGCGCTCGGTATCGACGCGCGTGCGATCACGGTGTGCACGGCGGGCCTGCCGGTCGGCATTCGCCGGCTCGCGCGCGAGGCGCCCAATGTTCGGCTCGGCATTTCGATCAGCAGTGCGATCGGTGCGCATCGCCGGTCGCTGATGCCGATCGATCGCGCGCACGATCTCGAAGACGTCCTCGCCGCCGCGGCAGAGCACGCGCGCCTCACGAACCTGTCACCGATGTGGGCGGTGACGCTGCTCGAGGGCGTCAACGATTCCGACGAGGACGCACGCGCACTCGCCGATCGTGCGCGCGCGTTCGAGGCCGAGACCGGCAAGCGACCCCGGCTGTCGATCATCGCCTATAACTCGATCGGCGCAGAGGGCGACGATCCGTTCCGCCGTTCGATTCGGGAGCGCGAGTTCCGCGCGGCATTGGGCTTTCCGAGCCACCGGCGGTACTCCGGCGGCGGCGATGTTCAAGCCGCGTGCGGTCAGCTCGCCGCACGATCCTGAGCGCCGCGCGCATCCGAACGCGCCGAATAGTGAGCTATCGTCCTCGGCATGCATCCGGTTCACGACATCGAAGTCCCCGAGGACATCGCGACGTTTGTTCCGGCGGTGATCGAGATCGCGCAGGGTTCGCACCTCAAGTACGAGGTCGACAAGCCGACCGGGTTTCTGCGGCTCGATCGCGTGCTCTACAGCGCGGTCCATTATCCGGCGAACTACGGGTTCATCCCGCGCACGCACGCCGACGACGGCGATCCGCTCGACATCCTCGTGCTGATGCAGGAACCGGTCGTGCCGCTCACGATCGTAAGAGCCCGCCCGCTCGGCGGCCTACGGATGCACGATGACAAAGGCGCCGACGACAAGATCATCGCGGTCTGCATCGATGACCCGGCGGTCGCGCACTACGTAGGCATCCACGATCTGCCTCCGCACCTCGTGAAGGAGCTCGATCGGTTCTTTCGCGACTACAAGCAGCTCGAGGACAAGCGCGTCGATGTCGAAAACTTCTACGATCAGAGGCACGCGCTCGAGGTCATCCGCGCGACGCGCGCGGCCTACGACCGCGGCGAGGGTGGGCCCTAAGCTTTTGAGGTCGGGCGCGAGCTGACGCGCTCGTGCCACGCTGCAAGGTTCGGGTGCGTCGCCGCGTCGATCCGGATCTGGGAGACCTTGCCGAAATCGATCGCGCACAGCGCGGTGATGTCCGCGACCGTGAAGCGCTGGCCGGCGATGTACGGTCGTTGCGCGAGCTCGTGCTCGAACCAGTCGAACCGCGTCGCGAGGACCTCTTTCATGATCGCGCCGAACTCCGGCGCCTGCTTGATCCTGCCCTGCCAGAACGGATTCGTGTTGCGAAACACGAGCGTGGTGGGCAGCAGCAGCTCGAGCTCGGCGTGCCGGTTCCATTGCTCGACCTGCGCGCGCTCCCAAGCGTCGACTCCGAACAGGTTCGGCTCGGGGTTGAGCTCTTCGACGTAGCGGCAGATCGCCATCGACTCGCGGAGGATCCGACCGTCGGCAAGCTCGAGCACCGGCAACAGGGCGATCGGGTTCTTCTTACGGAACTCGACCGTCTGATGCGCTGCCGCGGCGATCGAAATCTCGATCGTGTCGTACGCCACACCCTTCTCGGCCAGGAAGATGCGGACCCGGCGGGGGTTTGGAGCACGGGGATCGTGATAGAGGAGCATCCCGTCATCCTACCCCAAGGTCCGAACGCCCCAAAACCGGCAAGCGCGGACCGGATCTCGTACAATCGTCGGGTATGCGCAATGCGGGGTTCCTGGTCGTCTTGTTGTTGGGCGCAGTCCTGACGCTCGGTTGCAAGAACAGCAACGATGCAACCGCAGCCGCTCCCGATCCCGCTGCCGTCAAGAAGCAACAAGAGCTGATCGCTCGGCGTGACACGCTGCTCGCGGCTCGCTCGAAGCTCCAGTCGGACCGCGACAAGATCGATCTCGAGATCAAAGACGCGCAGTCCAAAGGCGTCGACACGAGCGAGCTGGTCAAGAAGCGCGCGGATCTCGATACGCAGATCGAGACGCAGAGCTCCGAAGTGATCAGCACGATGCAGTCCGGATTTGCCTCACTCCAGGCCGCGAACGACAAGAGTGCACAGGTTGCCGCGCGCGAGGCCGAGGTCGCGAATCGCGAGCGCGGCTACGCCTCACGCGAAGAGAAGATGGCGGAGCGGGAGCGCCAGCTCGCCCAACGTGAAGCGACGCTCGCACAGCGCGAGAAGGAGACCTGCGGTGTCAGCGCGGCGCCGGTGATCATCCAGGCGCCGGTCCCCAAAGGCGGCAATTACAGTCACAAGGACATCACCGACCTGATCACGCGGGCGAAGAGCTCGATGGCCAAGCGCGGGATCCTCGGCGCTGACCTTCCCGGCCCGGCTCAAGGTCTCGAGGCCGAAGCGCAGAAAGCGCTCGGCGAGAACAACGTCAGCTCGGCGTACGTCTATGCGGCCCAGCTCGCGCAGAACGTCGAAGCGATCAAGATCGATCGCCAGTTCATCGCGCAGAAGCACGCGCGGCTATCCGCGCAGGTCAAGAGCAGCAAGCTCGACGACGGCACGCAGCAGCAGCTGTCCGGAATCCTCAGCGACGTGATGCAGAAGTTCGGAGACGGCGACTTCACCGCGGCGAACAAGCGACTCAATCAGCTCGCCGCGCTCCTGCACTGAGGTGCGGACGGCTTCGCCGAAATCACCGCCACGTCACGGACAGCACTGGCCAAACACTTACAGGGTTGCGACTTCGTACCCTCCGCCGAACCTTGGCCCCATCCCACTCCTCCCGTCGAGTGCGACGCGAAAGAGCCGCCCGAACAAAGAAGCCCGTTGCACCTGGCCTCGCAGCTGCGGATGCGCGGGTCCATCAGCTGCCCCGGGTGCTTTGTCCTAAATCACTCTCAATGCGCGCGGATCTGAAAATTTGAAAGGCTCGCCGTGAAGGATGCAATGTGCCTGCCTGCCTGCGAGCACGACTCCTTCTCGAAAACATCGCGTGACTCTATACCGGACCACCCCTATAAACAATATTGTGCACACACACGTAATGGCCACAGGTGCGGCGCTAATGAGGCGACAGAGCTGGAGTGATCGGCTCGCCGTTCTAGTTCTGACCATATTGTTGCTGCTGCCCGGGTGCCCCGGCACGCGCAAGACCCTCGTGCCCAGTCTCCCAAGTGATGGCGATGCTCGCGTGCTATCACAATTTGTGTCTGCAAAGGCAAGGTTTCTCAAAGATGGCCGGACCACCGAGTTCAAGCGCATCGTTAAAGATTACCCAAATGATCCGATTGCGCCGTGGGCAATGCTCTACGCGGGTATCGAGGCTCTACATACGAGGGAGTTCGCGCAAGCTGATGAATATCTCACGCGCGCGATCGAAGTGACTACTAGCTCCAACTCCAACCATCGAGACATCGAGTACATCCAGTTACGGGCACAGCTGTTTCTCGGGATCACGAAGAACTACGAAGGTGACCATGTAGCTGCTAGTAGGCTGCTTGTGCCCACAGAAAGGATGGCCGAGAGCGAAGACGAACGAACTGACTGGCTTGCTGCCGCTGCTTTCTCATTCGCGGCAGGAGACAACCCGGAGGTCTCGCTGAGTTTCTTCGACCAGTGGTGGGCGCGAGCGAATGGAGTTGAGCGTGCCGTGATCTTGGCGCGTGTAGAGGAGGTCGTTGCTTTGATGACGCCTGCCGTGCTCCATCGCCAATTTGATGAACTCGAAGACCGTAAGGGCCCGAGCATTGCGACTGTCGGAAGTCGACTCGTGCTGATGCTTGAAGAGAGCGGCCAATCAGGCGACGCCGCTCCAATGCGTGAGATCGTCGCCCGCATTCGTGCTGCCCTCGGTATGTCCCGTATGTTTACGTTTGGCCCCGTCTCGTCGGGAGTCGGTACTGCCGGGATGCTCGGCGCGGTACTTCCGTTGGGCAGCAAGACAGAGTCCCGTATCGCCGAGCTCGCGGTCGAAGGTCTCGGAATCGCCGCCGGGGCGACGGATGGAAATGGTGTAGCTGCCATCGAACTTCGCGCTGGCGTCGACACCACAACTGCTGTTCAGGGCATCGCTGATCTCGCTCAGCGTAATGCGATTGCCGTTATTGGACAACTCGACAGCGGTTCGATCAACGCTGCCGCTGCCGCAGCGGGGGCAGCCGGCATTGTATTGATCACAATGGCGGTACAGCCCGAGGGTCACACAAGTAGTCGCATTGTTTTTCATATCCGTCATTCGGCCGAGTCACGCGCTAGAACGCTGGCCCGAAGAGCCCTTGCCAAGGGAATTCGAACCTTCGCTGTCTTCGCACCCGACAGTAAGTACGGCAATACGGTGGCTGACGCTTTTGTCGCAGTCATCGAGAGCTTTCGCGGAAAGGTGGTCACGAGCCTCCGGTATGCCGTCCAGAAAAATGGAAAGATAGTCAGTCATTCGTTAGACAAGAGTACGGGGGCGAAAACATATTTGGAACAATCAACCAGCCTTGGCGATGGGTGGGATGCGATCTTCGTCCCCGATAACTTCGAAAATCTGGAGCTCATCGCGCCGTCACTCCATAGCGCAGGCGCTATCTCAAGGCCATTTCCGTTCGAGAAGAGCTGGGATACGAAGAAGCGCGGCGGCCGCCAGGTGCAGCTATTGTCTACGGCCGAGGCGCTGACCAGTGAGTACCTGAGCGCGGCCGGTCGTCACTCGCAAGGAGCGTTATTCGCGCCCGGCTATTACGCCGATGACACAGATCCTTCAGGCAAACCGTTTATAGAACGATATAGAGCCGCATATGGGAAGCTCCCTGGCGTTGTAGCTGCCTACGCGTATGATGCGGCGCAGGTCATTGCTGCAGCAGGTCATGTGGGTCGCGCCGGTCTTGCTTCTACGCTATCGGGCGTTCAGCTTAGTGGCGTCACGGGTACGATCCAATTCGATCGAAATCAGCTTCGCGCCGACGACGGGCTTGTCTATACTTTGATCGAAGAGACTAATGGTCTCGCGATCCGAATTGCACACTGACAAGCAGTGCCGTCCAGCCTAACCGCTGCATGTACGAACCGCAGCCGTGACGGCGCGGAACGAGGCTCCTGACGAAGGCGCGGTCGGTGCGGCGCACGCGACCGAGTCGACGACGACGGGATTGCGCCCTCGACGACGGGGATTGGGCCCTCGAATGATTGACTCGGCTGGCAAACGATCTCCTGCGAGGCGAGCTCCACGAGGATCGTCGACGCTCAACTCGATCGAGTTGTAGAGTAGCCCCTAAGGATGCGAGCGGAAGATGAATGTCACCGACTGAACCGGGACTCGGCTCGCAGCGATCGGGAGCTTTGCGGCGCGGAGCTCATCTTCGATGCACTCTCGGAGGCGATCGTTCGTGCTGTCCTGCAGGTAGAGAACGCTCGAGACCACCTGACCGGTAGCGTTGTCGATATCTAACGTGCCGTACGCGCGATCGGCAGCGCCCGCCTCAGTTGCGCATTGGGTGCCCACGGCAGCGGCCAGCATTGTCGCTGCACGCACGACCGAATATAAACCTGTTGCTTGACTCGGTCGCGCGACGAAGCGCAGCTGATCCAGCTTCTCGACGCGCTGCCAAAGGTCAGAGGCCTTCGATCTCGCGCTTACGACCTCAGACAAATCACCACTTCCTGCATCGATCCGCACGCGCTCGACGTTCAGCTGAGTCTCCAAAGAAGTAGCCTTTGCGAGCGCTATCGCTTCGTCGAGTGTTTGCAGCGCACCCGTTCGGTCACCGTTTGCGTACTTGCACTCAGCAAGCAAAGCTACGCGCTTTGGATCTGATCGTTCCCCCGCCAGAGTCTCCGCAATATTCAAAGCCTCGCGTGAAAGTCCAGCCGCGAGCGCTACGTAAACGTACGGGATGAGCTCATCGGTGTTTGCATGCGCTTTGAAAACTTCGTTGTATAGAACACGAACCTCCTTCGGAGGCAACTGACTTCCGACCGTCGCGATAATGAGATCGTCAATGCTCGCATTCAGGTAGTCGGCACGTACGGCCCGCACGCTTGCATTCACCAGATCTTCCTTCGTGCGCACTATTCGTCGGAGGTGGTCAGCAAAGCGCTGCGCGGCGACCTTTTCTGCAGGTGAAGCATCAGTCTTGGCGATCCCTTCCAATTCGTTGATCGCTTCACGGTTCTGCTTACGCGCTGCGAAAAACTTTGCGGCCCCGACCCTAATCCTTCCGTCGACAGGGTTTGCCTTGAGACGTTGGCGAACTAGAGACTCGTCATCGTACAAAGCTCTCGTATC
>JAQBQF010000223.1 GCA_028287115.1 Myxococcales bacterium | reverse complement strand
ATCCATGGCGTGAAACCTAAATGGACGCAGTACGTTAGTCAAATCTGGTAGGGTCAATCGCGATGCCGCGCAGCACGATCCTCGTCATTGATGACGAGCCGAACATCTTAACGACCGTGCGGCGTTCCCTCGAGCTGGAGGGATACTCAGTCGAAGTCGCCGGAAGTGGGGCCGCGGGGCTCGCAAAGCTCGTCGAGCACGACATCGACATGGTGCTGCTCGACGTGATGATGCCCGCGGAGACTGGGCTCGAGGTCCTGCCCAGGCTGCGCGCCGCCAAGCCCGAGACGATCGTCGTCATGATGTCGGGAAACGCGACGATCGAGACCGCGGTCAACGCGACCAAGGCCGGGGCCTTCGACTTCATCGAGAAGCCGCTGTCCGGCGACAAGCTGCTGCTGACGGTCCAGAACACGCTGTCGTTCGCGCGGTTGCGCCACGAGAACGCCCGACTTCGCGGCCGCGTTCAGGCGGACTTCGCGATGGTCGGCAAAGGCGCGGCGATGCGCGCGATCTTCGACAAGGTCGGCAAGACCGCACCGACGACCGGTCGCGTCCTGATCACCGGAGAGAACGGCACGGGCAAGGAGCTCGTCGCGCGCGCGATCCACGAGCACAGCAAGCGCGCGGACGGTCCGTTCATCAAGCTCAACTGCGCCGCGATTCCATCCGAGCTGATAGAGAGCGAGCTCTTCGGCCACGAGAAGGGCGCGTTCACCGGCGCGACTCAACAACGCCGCGGCAAGTTCGAGCTCGCCGATGGCGGCACGCTGTTCCTCGACGAGGTAGGCGACATGAATCCGAGCGCGCAGGCCAAGGTCTTGCGCGTGCTGCAGGAGAACGAGCTCGAGCGCGTCGGTGGCGGGGAGACGATCAAGGTCGACGTCCGTGTCGTCGCCGCCACGAACAAGGATCTCCAGGCCGAGATCGCGGCCGGTCGGTTTCGCGAGGACTTGTTCTACCGGCTCGCCGTCGTTCCGATCGAGCTTCCCCCGCTGCGCGCCCGCCGCGAAGACATCCCGACGCTCGTCGAGCACTTCGTCGAGCAGGTCTGCGCCGACAACGATCGCCGCACGAAGAAAGTCGCCTCCTCCGCGATGACGCTGATCATGCAGCACGAATGGCCGGGCAACGTGCGCGAGCTCAAGAACGTCGTCGAGCGTCTCGCGATCCTCACCGGCGACGCCGAGGTGATCACCGAGGCCGATGTCGGCGACGCCCTCCCTCGCGTCAAGGCCGTGAAAGCCGACTACACGCGAGGCACACCGTTCAAGGATCTCGTCGCCGCCGCCGAGCGCGAGATCATCATGGCCGCCCTCGAAGCCAACGCTCATCACGTCAGCAACACCGCCCGCGAGCTACAGCTCGAGCGCAGTCACCTCTACAAGAAGATGCGCGCCCTGGGCATCGATCACCGCGCCGACGAAGAAGGCGCGAGCTAGAACGTACAGGCGTTGCCGGTATCGGCCGCGGTACACGTGCCGCCGGCAGGACACGCACCGGTGCACGTCGCGTAGCAGCGCTGATCGCCGTCGGTCCCCATCGCGCAGGCAAGACCGGTCGCGCAAGCGGCGAGCGAGCCGCCGCACTTTGCGCCGAGCACCGCGGACGCCGAATCGTACGCGGGATAGATCACGCGCGCGCGGACCGAAGTCCCTACCGGATCAGGTGCGTTCGTGCTTGAGTCGTTCCAGGCCGCGACGAACGCATCCGCGGCGACCGCGACGACCGATGGATTGATCTGATCATTGATCGTCGTCGTCGCGAGCGGGAACGCATCGCCGACGGGCGCACCGGTGGGCCGGATCAGCCGACCGAACACCTCGCACGAGCCACCGCCGTTGTCACATTGATGCCAGACGACCATCAGCGCGCCATCGGAGCGGGTCGCGACGCCGAACGCCTTGTTCGACAAGAAATCCGAGCCGCTCTTGTCGGTGATCAGCGTCGGGCCGCCCATCACCACGCCAAGTGGGCTCGATCGGTAGAGCTCGATCTTGCCCGGTCCGGTCCCGTTGATCGCCGACCACCGCACGACGACCGCGAATCCTGCGCCGAGCGGCGCGACGCGGACGTGACTTACCTCGTCGGTCGCGGTGTGCGTCAGGAACGCGACGTCTCCCGCCATGAAGCCGGCGCCGTTGTTCGTGCCACGCACGTGGACGTCTTGATTGTCGAGAATCCAGGCGTAGAGCACGCTCATCCCATTCGCCGCGACATGCGCGCGCCGCGCGCCGAACATGCCGCCCGTCGCCGAGACACTGACGGGATTGGCGATCACGGTCATGCAGTCGGGCCGCGCGATGATCGTGCGGACCTGCGAGACCCCCGTGCCAATGGACGCATTCCACGCAATCGCGAAGTTACCGTTCGACAGTGCGGTTGCCGAAACGACGTCGGCTCCGGGTTCGGTCGCGAGAGACAGCTGACTCGGCAGTGCCGTTCCGGTCATGTCGACCGAGCGACAAGCGATGCCCTGGCCGGAGCCGACCGTATCGGCGAAGTCCCAGAACGCGAGCATCTTGCCGCCGGCCGACGCGAGCGCGACTTGCGACGTGATCTGCGTCAGCGTCGTCGTGAGCTGGAAGGCATGATCGTTAGCGACGATCGCCGACGTGAGCGGTGCGCCGGTGACATCGAAGCGCCGCCCCCAGATGCTGCAAGACGTGCACGGAGAGTCGCGATAGCCGGCCATCCAGGTGCCATCGGCGGCTGCGGCGAGCTGAAGCCCCACCGCCTCGAAGTCGTCGGACAGAAATTGATCGTTGGCGACGTCGGTGTTGACGACGAAGTCCGCGCTGTCGAGGAGCAGCGATGCAGTGCTCGTCAGTAGAGGTGTCGTGGTCGAGCCATGGCCGACGAGCAGGCCCGCTGAATCTGTGGCGTCGATCGAGATCCCGAGATCACCGGCGCGGCCCGGCGCGGAGATGCTGAACGTCACCGGAAACGTCGCGGTCGTGAGGTCGAGGGCCTCGGCGCGCATCGAGCCCTCGTTGGAGAGGGTCACGGCGAGCTTCTTCGCGTCGTGAACAGCGGGGCGCTTGTCGACCGTCACGATGATGTACGAATCATCGGCACAGCCGGCGACGACAAGAAGGACGTAGAGGCCGCGCATTACTTTCCGAACACGATATTACCGAGCTCGGTATTCGGCGGCCCGCCGCGCGTGCCTGCGTAGATCCCGGCACCGCCTGCGACTCCGACCACGGCGATCCCGGTCCAGAACCACCATTTCTTGTAGATCGGAGCGTCGGCCGTCGAGCGCGGTGTCGTCGTCGATGATCCCTTCGTCTCGATCAGCTTCTTGCCGCCGTCGCGTTCCTTCTTGTCCTCGAGCTGGTCGATCGTGCGCTCCACCGACTCGCGGTTCGGAGCGTCGGGCTCGAGCTTGAGGAACTTCTTGAAGCTGAAGATCGCCTGATCGTAGTCGCCGAGGTTCCGGTAGCACTGCGCGATGTTGTAGAGGAAGTCCGGGATCGGTTTGGCGTCGAACGCTTTCTGATATTCGTCGAGAGATTCGTCGAATTTTCCGAGCGCGAACAACTTCTCCCCGCGTTCGAAGTGCCGCTTCGCGGAGCGCGTCGCC
>JAQBQF010000194.1 GCA_028287115.1 Myxococcales bacterium | reverse complement strand
CCCGGCGATCGGCTGTGGGTGCGCGAGACGCACGCGTTCAAGTCGCTCGACGCGAACAAGTACCTGTACGGGTCGCTTGCGACACTTGGACTCCGAGCCTACGGCGGCGCACCGCCTACACCGGGATGCAACCTTCGTTGGCAGTCCGGCGATGCGATGGTGCATTACGCGGCCCATCCGACGAGCATGGACGAACTCCAACGCAGTCCCGGGTACAGCACGTATCGCTCCGACTCGCCTGAACGTTGGCGCCCCTCCATCTTCATGCCGCGTTGGGCCTCGCGGATCTCGCTGGATGTCACGAGCGTGCGCGTTGAGCGGCTGCAGGACATCACCGAAGAGGACGCGCGCGCGGAGGGTGTCGATCCGCTGATCACGACCCGGAAGGTATATCCGAGCAAACACGCGGCCGACGTCGAGCACGCGTCGTATCGAGATGGTTTCGCGCGACTCTGGGACTCGATCAACGGCAGCCCGCGTCCGATGCTTGATGACGATGGCGAGCCGGTGCTCGACGACCACGAGCGCCAGATCATGGTCGCGTCGCGATCGTGGGCCAGCAATCCCTGGGTGTGGGTCGTTGGGTTCAAGCGCATTGAAGCAGCAACGAGGGCAGCATGAGCGACCCGATCAAGGCATTCGTCGCCCAGTCGCCGCCGATCGATTCCGTCCGGGAGGAGGCCGCGCGCTGCTGCGACGAAACCGCTCGCGTGCTCCGGGGTGAACGTGGCCGGCTACGAACACCAGAGGACAGACTGCTCGCCGAGTTCTGTGACGCTGCGTTCGGGGTCGCTGCGGAGGTTGCGATGGTTGTCTGCGACGCGCTGAAAACGGCGCGGCTTGCATTCCGGCCCGATTTCCCATGGGACACCGCGGCGGCGCTCTTGCGCAACGGCTGGCAGCGCGGACACAAGTTACTTCCGCATATCGTCGGGACGGGCGCAAAGGCATGAGCCGCCTGGTCATCGTCCGCTCGCGCGTGCGCTGGTTCTCGAGTGCGTACCTCGGCGACGTGCCGTCGCAGATCACCGAGGTCCGGATCGGCACGGTAACAGGTTGGGTCCGCGAGTGGCGCCGCTCGTCGAGCATGGAGTCGTTCGTGCTCAGCTCGAGTGCGCGGCTCGGCCACAAGGCCGACATGAACCGCATCGGCAACGATGTGCTGCAGCTCGCGGCGCCGGCGTCCGCTTGGGATGCCATCGCCGAACTCGTCGCGCAGCTCGACGCCCTGAATCGGCCCGTCGAGCGTCACCAGCGGTGGACCACGAAGACGGCGCCGCTCGAGTTCACGCGGCCGACCGAATGGGTCGTGATTCGACATCGGGAGGCTAGGTCGTGAGGCTCGAGAACATGGTGCGCTGCGGTGGGTACCGCGTGACCATCCGACGCGGTCGCATCCGTGTTCGATGCGGAGTGTGCGGTCCGGCCCAGAACTACTCGCCTCGCGCCGCGCGCTTCGTCGCGGATTGGTTGACCGGTCCGCTCGGGCGGTTCGAGACCACAGCGCCGCGCGAGGAGCGTTTCAGGCTCGCTGAGCTGCTCGTCGAAGCCGCGAGAGAGGTGGTGCGTCGTGGGATGTAATCGCGTTGACCTCGGGAACGGTGACTTCGTGATCACCTGCAGCCGCGGCCGCGCTCGACCACAGTGCGAGGTCTGCAAACAGCGGCCGCACGAGGTCCTCTGCGACTTCCCGCTGACCGGCGCGAAGGCCGGCAAGACCTGCGATCGCAAGCTCTGCCGCGCGTGCGCGAAGCACGTCGGCGCCAACGCGGACCTTTGTCCGCCGCACGCAAAGCTTGGGCTGCCGCAGACGGAGCTCGCACTCGGAGGCAAGCCATGATCGACGAGTACTCGACCGACCGAACTGGCTGGGCTCGATTCTCCGACGATCGGAAGCTCCGCTACCGCCTGCGCCGCATCCTGACGATCCGCGGTCTCGAGATCCACGACGGCATGGTGGTCGGCCTGCGGATCATCACGTTCATCATGTTGAACCCGTCGATCGCGGATGCGTTCATCGTGGATCCGACGGTCCGCAAGTGCGTCCGATTCGCGCAGCTCTGGGGAGCTGACGTGCTCGAGGTTGTGAACCTCCACGCCTGGCGCGCGACCGATCCGAGGGAGCTCTACAAGCTCGTCGGGGATCCGCGCTCGCCGGCGTGGCACGTCCCCAACAACCTCGAGATCCTCGACGCCTGCAAGCCGGCTAATCGTGTGATCGCGGCCTGGGGCAACCACGGCGAGCTCGACGGCCGCGCCGAGCGTGTTCGCGAGCTCGTGGCCGATCACGGCATCGTGCTCGAGCACCTTGGTCTGACCGAGAGCGGCTACCCGCTGCACCCGCTCGCGCGAGGCAAGTCGCATATCCCCTACGAACGCGAACCGGTGGTGTGGGCATGAGGCCACGCGATCTTCCGGCGCCGGACAAATACAAGCACGGCACGCGTGCGCGCTACGTCGCTGCGAAGTGTCGCTGCGAAGCTTGTCGTGCAGCAAATACTCAGTTCGGGCGAGATCGCGCGGCGCGAGCGAAGGCTCTTGCAGCGGATGCGGCAACGGTCGGTTGTGCGCGCGTAGCGGTCGCTCAGGAATGGACGGCGCCTGACGGATCAAGGCGCACACGGCTGTACC
>JAQBQF010000186.1 GCA_028287115.1 Myxococcales bacterium | reverse complement strand
AGGAAGGCAACATCGGCCTGATGAAGGCCGTCGACAAGTTCGAGTACAAGCGCGGCTATAAGTTTTCGACCTACGCCACGTGGTGGATCCGCCAGGCGATCACCCGCGCGATTGCCGATCAGGCCCGCACCATCCGCATCCCGGTGCACATGATCGAGACGATCAACAAGCTGATCCGCACCTCGCGCCTCCTGGTGCAGCAGCTGGGCCGCGAACCGACTCCCGAAGAAGTCGCCGTCAAGATGGAGCTCCCGGTCGACAAGGTCCGCAAGGTCCTCAAGATCGCCAAAGAGCCGATCTCCCTCGAAACCCCGATCGGTGAAGAGGAAGATTCTTACCTGGGCGATTTCATCGAAGACAAGAAGATCATCAATCCGGCCGAAGCCGTGATGAACATCAACTTGTCCGAGCAGACCCGCAAGGTGCTGGCGACCCTCACTCCTCGCGAGGAGAAGGTGCTGCGCATGCGCTTCGGCATCGGCGAGAAGTCCGACCACACGCTCGAAGAAGTGGGCCAGGACTTCGAAGTCACCCGCGAGCGCATCCGCCAGATCGAAGCGAAGGCCCTCCGCAAGCTGCGTCACCCGTCGCGCAGCAAGCGCCTCAAGGCGTTCGTCGAGAATTAGCGAGCACTGCGATCCGCCGCGTGATCCGCTCGGGGGTCCGCGGCGGTTTTCAGTTTCGGCGACGAGCGAGTGCGCCCGGAGCGCAGCTCTGCGGACCCTTTCACGAGCTCGGCACGCACGGCCGCCCCGTCGCACTCGCTCAGCAGACCTGAGGGTATCCTTCCGGTCATGTACGACGAGAGCGTCCGCGAGCTGGTCATCGGTGCGCCCTGGAAGGCGTCCCTGATCTTCAAGTATCTCGACCGTGAGCCAGCGGCGGCTAGCGCCATTCGCGGCGCTCAGGCAAAGGTCGTACTGTTCGAACCAGCGCTCGGTGCGACCGAGTCGCCGTTGAATTTCTTCGACGCCATCCAGACCGCGCTGCGGGCCGCGGAGGCTACGACACCCTCCGCGGTGCGCCCTCTGTACGTGGCCTTCGTTCTCATCTCAGATGCGGTCGCTACCGGAGCCTTCACCAGATCTACTGAACATGGGACCGTCCCCTTTTTGACCACGAGCGGCCAAGCGCACGTCCCTTTCCGTCGGCTGGAGGTTCAGCGGGGAACCTTCCTTGGTTACCTGGCCGGCGGCGAGGGTGGCGCTGGGTTCTTCGATGCTACTGGCTTGTGGCAGGGAGCGAGCCCTTCCTCGACGCTAGTCCTCGACGCACTTGCGGTCATGGTGCCTACGCGTTAGGTGACCGGTGATTCTTCGCGGCGGCTATCACCGCGCGAACCGCCGGTCGCTGCACCCCGACTCGATTTCCCGTATGTTCGGACTGTGCGAACGATCCCTTCAACGGAGCTCTCGCCGATGGTCGTCGAGAGCGTCGCGCGGCGCGTGGCACTTCGACATCGCCGAGCGGGCAAGGTCATGGCGGTCATGGCCGGGCTCACCCTCCTGCTGCCGATCATCAGCCTTGTCGCGGGCACCGGCCTGGAGAGCAGCCTGTGGATGGTCGTGTTCCTCGGATCGATGTGTGGATACATGTATGCGCGCCGCCGCAGTTGCTGGCGCGCGGCGGACCGTGTTGCCATTGCCGCTGGATCGCGCCCCGATCTCGACTGGACGCATCGTCGAGGCACTATCCAGGCGCACGATCGCAACGGTCCCCGCCCGACGTTGCTACTACAGGCGAGCCCGCGACCGGGAGATGAAGCGGCGCTTCCCACAGTTCGCCTTCTCGATCGCGGCCCGAAGACTTGAGCTCTGTGAAGCTCTGATCTCGCAGGCGCGCTTGAAACGGTGCTCCGGGGAACTGGCCGCGCGACTCACAAAGCAAATACTGGATCCCCAATCGCTGGAACAAGACGCTCGTCGTCCACCGATGGGAACCCAAAGGTGACCTGATCGCTCTCACCGCAATGCGGCCGAGACGATTCGCGCCGAGCCCTTCGATGGATCGACCTTCGAATGGGCGTGATCTTCTGTGACGATGAAGATGATGCCTGAGCGAGCTACGCGCGGACCTGTTTCGCCACTGACCGACCGCAATGGCAGCTGACATTCGTCGGGCCGAAAGTCATGGGCTCGGTAATGCGGCGCGACGGAACCGCTTCACGAGCTCGGCGACAAAGTCGCGCAGCTCGCGGCCGTTGATTCCTGCGGGAAGCTGAGCTCCCTCCGGGATCTCGATTTCGGATAGCAGCCACGCGAGCGTGGCGGGCGTGCAGCCACCATCCTTGCGGAGCGCCGCCGCGAGCACATCCTCGACGCGATAACCGGCTCGCTCCAAGAACAGTACGTCTACCAAATCGCGTTCTTCCGCACGCCCGACGATCGCCGTGAGCTTGTTGGCCAGGATCTCGTCTGGCGGGTCCACAGCTATCCCTTCGATCACGGGCTTTGCCGGATGAATCTGGAAACTGCGATCACGAACGACGTCGACGACGAGCGCATCACCGCCGCGGCTAACAACGCAGCGCAGGAAGCCAGGCGCGTCTTGACGGACCTCGATCGTGCCGCCGAGCGCTGCTGCGACATCGCTCATCACGTGACGAGCTCGTTCGAAAGCCGGCGCATCCGCCGTGAATAGATCCAGGTCGGACGTCTCGCGATGGCCGAGATGGTAGCCCGCGAGAGCAGCGCCACCGGTCAGGTAAAACGCGCGCTCTCGCTGAAAGAACGCCGCGAGGACGTCCCTCTGGATCGCTGACAGCCGCGATGGCTTATCCGGCGAGGAGGCCATCGCTACGCCAACCTTCGATCAAGAATTCCCAGAACCTTCGGCGATTTCCCAGCCTGCGACCGAGGCGCGGCAGCACGCGAGCAACTTCCATCGGGGAGACGAACGCCCAGACATCGAGATCGCGCGCTTCGCGGAGCATCTTGCCCATGAGCTGATCGCGTCGGTAGCTGTCCGGTTCTCCCAGGATCACGCGGAGCTCGTCCGTCGATACGTCCTCGTCCCACAAGAAGTAGGGACGAAGCTCTCCGCGTGAGATGTCCGTCGTCAGCGCCCGCACGCGATAAGGGTACCCCTGGATGGCGCCGGGACCAAGACTCCGTTGGACCACGGACGCTACGTCCTGGACTAGGATGCGCGCGCATGAAGCGGCTCTGGGTGTTCGCGGTGGTTGTTGCGTGCGGTCATCCTCTCGGCGTGGCGAGCCCGCCGCCCAAGCACCTCGATCCGCCGCCCGGACAAGGCTGGTGGTGCGCGCCATCGCCGGGCGGGTGCAATCGCGATCAACAGAAGTGCGAGCAGAACGCCGCGCAGCTCGGGGCCGAGAGGCCGTGCACGCCACTCGTGGCGGCGAGTTGCTTTGCGTCGAGCTCCGGCCTCTACGCCTGTGCGGCGAAGCAGACGGTGTGCGTGACGCTCCGCGACTACGCGTGGAACCACGGTGAAGACATCGTCCAGGACTGCACGTCGGTTCCCTGAGCGCTCCCGTTCACAGTTTGCAACGCGCGCGCAACACGCACGCAGCATGGCGCGTGCGAGATCAGCGGATGCGTCCATCCACTCTGCTTGTCGCGAGCTCGCTCGCCGCCGCGGGTTGCGCCGCCGAAGAGCCGGCGGTGCCGGCCGTGTACTTCGCGATGTTCTACGGTGCGTCGTACGACGAAGCGCCGTTCGATGCCGCGTGGGTCGCAGCGCGGCAGGATCCGAGCGCGGGGTTCGCGTACACGTTCCCGCTGATCACGAGCGACATCGCGCCGGGATCACAGCTTCGACTGATCGCCGGTCGCTCGACGAATGCGCCGTTCGGCCCGTCGGCCACGGCCGACGACGTGATCATCGGCGACGAACGCTTGCTCGCCACGACCACCGTGCGCGACGACGGGACCGCCGAGCTCGGTCCCCTGACCGTCGCGACCGGCAATTGGTCGAGCGACAGCCGCTCGATTCCGGTGGACCTGCTCTGCGGCACGACGGTAATCGCGGTCCGTGCGTTTGCACCCGGGCATGGTGCGGTGCCGGCGTTTCGGTTCCTCGCGTCGACGTACATGCTCGCCTCGACGCCGCCTTGCCCGTAGCGTGTGTCCGAAACGTAAAACGGCGCCGAACGATCGGCGCCGTTTTGACGATCCAGAATCCGATCTACTGGATGAGGACAGCCATCGAGTAGTGGCTGGCCGTCGCGCTGAACGACTGCGAGAATGCCGAATTGCTGACCTTCACGTAGTAGGTACCCGCCGTCACGATCGCCGGCGACGTCCAGTCCTCGTGATAGAAGTTGTCGTCGCTTGGGTTACCGAACGCAGTCGCCGGGTTTGTAGGTCCGAAAAATTGGAGGACCGTATCCGCATGGGCATCGCCAGGGAGCGTGACCGCGCGGATGTGCTTGCCGACATCGCCCGCGGCGACGGTGAACTTGACGTAGTCGACGTCGGTCAGCGATGACAGCTGCGCCGTATCGAACAGCGCCGGTAACG
>JAQBQF010000158.1 GCA_028287115.1 Myxococcales bacterium | reverse complement strand
CTTACCTTCGAACGACCCGGCCGTGACAGCCATCTCGCTCAGGACCCACACCTGCGGCGCAGCGCTTCGCGTTGACGTCGCACGCGGTCGCTCGTGTCAGTGAAGCGCCATCTCGTTCGGGACCCACACCTGCAGCGCAGCGCTTCGCGTTGACGTCGCACGCGGTCGTTCATGTCAGCGAAGCGCGATCTCGCTCGGGACCCATACCTCCGGCGCGGCGCTTCGCGTTGACGTCGCACGCGGTCGCTCGGGTCAGCGAAGCGCGATCTCGCACAGGACCCATACCTGCGGCGCGGCGCTTCGCGTTGAGGTCGCACGCGGTCGCTCGGGTCACCGAAGCGCGATCTCGCACAGGACCCACACCTGCGGCGCAGCGCTTCGCGTTGACGGCGCACGCGGCGGTTCGGGTCACCGAAGCGCCATCTCGCTCAGGACCACACCTGCGGCGCAGCGCTTCGCGTTGCGTCGCACGCGGCGGTTCGTGTCACCGAATTGCTGGATCCGCGGCCTCGTTCGTTGAACCCGCCGCGCGCACGTCCTACGCTGCGGCGGTGCAGCTGGTGCTCGAAGACGGAAGGATCGTCGAGCTCGGCTATTGCTACAATGTGTTGCCGGGCGAGACCGTCGCCGCGCTGATCGATCAGATCAGGCGAATTTGCGGGCCGGTGCGCGGCAAGCTCGGCGTGTCGCGACTCGGCATCGGGCTGTGGATCGCACGTGGTGCCGCGACGGAGCTCGCGGGTGATCCGGCATCACTGCGTGCCCTCGCTCGCGCGCTCGCTGATGAACGGCTGTATTGCTTCACGCTCAACGGGTTTCCCTACGGTGGCTTTCACGCGCCGCGCGTCAAGGAGCGAGTGTTCGAGCCCACGTGGGCCGAGCGCGCACGCGTCGACTACACGATCGATCTCGCCGCGATCCTCGCGGAGCTGCTTCCCGACGATGTCGCGGCAGGATCGATCTCGACCGTTCCGTTGGGACCCGCGTCGATCGATCGGTTCGCCGCCTGTGAAGGGCTCGCGCGCGCGGCCGAGGGCCTCGCCGCCATGACGGCGCGCACGGGGAGGAAGATCGAGCTCGCGGTCGAGCCCGAGCCCGGCGCCGGCTTCGAGCGAGCCGGCGAGCTCGCGACGTTTTTGCAAGCGCGCGGCATTGGTGTCGGCGTGTGCCTGGACTGCTGTCATGCGGCGGTCGTCGGAGAGTCCCCCGAGCTCGCATTCGAGACGCTCGCGCGTGCAGGCATCCGTTGCGCAAAGATCCAGATCTCGAGCGCGCTCGTCGCGGAACGGCCCGATCTCGAGGACACGCGCCGCCGCCTCGCGACCTTCGACGAGCCACGTTTCCTGCATCAGGTGCGCAGCGATCGCGGTGGTGCGATGGACTTGCCCGAAGCGCTCGCGAATCTCGATCGCGGCGCGCCGTGGCGGATCCACTTTCACGTTCCGGTTCATCGTGAAGACGTCGGCGGATTCTCGACGACGCGTGACTCGATCGCGCCGGTGCTCGCGGCTGCACTCGCCGCGGGTGGAACACCCCCGCACCTCGAGGTCGAGACGTACACGTGGAGTGTGTTGCCCGGCGCCGAGCGTGCCGGCGGTGACGCCGCGCTCGTCGACGGAATCGCGCGCGAGATGACGTGGACGCTCGACCAACTTGCGCAACTTGGAGCGCACCCGCGATGACCGCATTTCTCGCGATCGATCTCGTCGGACTGCGGGGCTCGCGCCCGAGCTTGGAGCGCACCCGCGATGACCGCATCTCTCGCGATCGATCTCGTCGGACTGCCGGGGCTCGCGCCCGAGCTTGGAGCGCACCCGCGATGACCGCACCTCTCGCGATGGATCTCGTCGGACTGCCGGGGCTCGCCGCCGAGCTTGGAGCGCCGGGATGAGCGCGCCCGTGGTCGTGATCGATATCGTCGGGTTGACCCCCGCGCTGCTCGCTCACATGCCGCGCGTCGCGGCGGTGGCGCGGGGAGGCTTTCGCGCCGAGCTCGGGACCGTGTTGCCGGCCGTGACGTGCTCGGTTCAATCGACGTTCCTGACC
The DNA here is from genome assembly GCA_028287115.1 of Myxococcales bacterium. Lineage (GTDB taxonomy): Bacteria > Myxococcota_A > Polyangia > Haliangiales > Haliangiaceae > JABFXX01. The sequence continues at coordinate 1,594 of JAQBQF010000158.1, read as the reverse complement.
GGAAAGCTGCCGACCGATCACGGTGTCGTCGGAAACGGCTGGTACTTCCGCGAGCTCTCCGAGATCTGGCTGTGGCGTCAATCCAATCGGCTCGTCGAAGGCGAGAAGCTATGGGACGCCGCGCGCCGTGTCCTCGATCGGCCGGTGACCTGCGCGAATCTGTTCTGGTGGTTTGCGATGGGGTCGTCGGTCGACGTCACCGTCACGCCCCGGCCGGTGTACTTCGCCGACGGCCGCAAGGCGCCCGGTATCTACGCGCACCCCGCGTCCGTCGGCACCGATCTCGTAAAACACCTCGGCGAGTTTCCGCTATTCGACTTCTGGGGCCCGCGCGCGGGTCTACCGTCGTCGGCATGGATCGCAAGTGCCGCGCGCCGCGTGTTCGATGCGCAGCGTCCCGATCTCACGCTCGTGTACTTGCCGCACCTCGATTATGACCTCCAGCGGCATGGACCCAATAGCCCACAGGCACGCGCGGCCGCCGTCGCGATCGACAATGTCGCCGGTGAGCTGATCGATCATCTGCGCAACGCGGGTGCGACGATCGTCGTGCTGTCCGAGTACGGAATCACCGAGGTCACGACGCCGGTCCACGTCAATCGGCGGCTTCGCGAAGCGGGTCTGCTCGAGACCGTCTGGAACGACGCCGGCGAGCTGCTCGATACGTTCGCTTCGCGCGCGTTCGCCGTGTCGGATCATCAGGTCGCTCACGTCTACGTCAACGATCCGACAGCGCTCGATGCGACGCGGGCCGCGCTCGCGAGCTTGCCTGGTGTTGCCGAGATTCTCGAAGGCGAGAGCAGGCGCAGCGCCGGGCTCGACCATGAGCGCGCCGGCGATCTCGTGCTGATCGCGAACGCCGAGGCGTGGTTTACCTACTATTACTGGCTCGACGACGCTCGTGCTCCCGACTTCGCGCCGACCGTCGAGATTCATCGTAAACCGGGCTACGATCCGGCGGAGCTGTTGTTCGCCGACGGCAAGGCAAAGGCGCGAGCGGCGCTGCGACTCGCGCAAAAAGCGCTCGGCTTCCGCTACGTGATGGACGTGATTCCGATCGAAGGTGACCGCGTTCGCGGATCACACGGCCGGTTACCCGCTTCGCCGAACGACGGTCCCGTGCTCCTCTGCAACGATTCCCGGTTCGCTGTCGATCGCCTCGCCGCCACCGACGTGTTCGGCCTCGTGCTGAACTTGATGCGTTAGCGCATTACCGACCACCCCTAACCCCAGAGATCACCTGTGTTGGTCATCGTGCTCGTCCAAGTGGACGTGTCCGGACTCGTGACACCTGCACGCTCGGATCAACCGAGCCGAGCGCTGGGGTCAACGGTACGCCGTGCGAGCGCGAACACGGCGCTGCCCTCAAATCATCCGCGATTCGCCATGGATCGCCTCGCCGGACGATTCGGCTGCGAGCTGAGCTCGAGGCGCCAACGCAGTCATTGCTACTAACCCGTCCAATCCTGCGAGTGCGAACACCTTCGATGCCCTCGAGTGATCGCGTTCCCGCGGGAACGTCGGGATCAGATGGCAGGACCGTAAAGCGGACAGACGTCGTCAACGCGAAGCGCTGCGCCGCAGGTGTGGGTCC
>JAQBQF010000152.1 GCA_028287115.1 Myxococcales bacterium | reverse complement strand
TGGAAGGGCCGTCGTCCGTGCTGATCGAGGTCGCCGATTCGGGTCCCGGTGTGCCGGACGAGGACCGCGAGAGAATCTTCGAGCCGTTCTTTACGACGAAACCCGACGGCAAGGGCACCGGGTTAGGTCTTCCGATCGTACGAAACATCATCGATCAACACCGCGGGCAGATCTCTGTCGGTCGATCCGATCTCGGCGGTGCGGCATTTCGCGTTGTCCTTCCGATCGCTTAGGCGATCTCTCTCCCGCTGCGATCCCGGGTCGTCCGCTTGGCGGACAGAAAGGTTGCGCGCTGGATCGGGACTGATAGTGTGACCTCTGATCATGAAGCCAGAAGTCATGCTCGAGCTGCTCGAGGCCGCCGCCGACCAGCTCGGGATCAAAGTCAGCTACGAGCCCCTCCAAGCCAGCGTCCAGAGCGGCATGCGAGGCGGGCTGTGCCGCGTGAAGAGTGCGACCGGAAAGCAGTGGCGAATCATCATCGACAAGCGCGCGACCGCGGACGAGCGCGTTCAGACGCTCGCGAGCGCGATCGGCAGCTTCGATACGAGCGAGCTCGAGCTACCCCAAAAAGCCCGCGACCTGCTGCGCCTGCACGAGGGCACCGGGCCCCGGCGCGCTGCCTAGGCTACACTTCGGGGGTGCGCGCCCTTTCAGTCCTCGGCCTGTTCGCGATCGCGGCGTGCGCGAAAGGAAAGCCGCTGCGCAACCTGGATCTCGATGTGATCCGCGTGACCGAGGCGCGCCTTCGCACGGACACCGTCGGCGACGGTGAGTTTGCGAGCGTGGCGACGTTCGTGCTGGTCGACGCCGATAACACGGCCAAGGAAGGCGCGTACGTCTCGCTCGGCGGCGAGCTCGAGAGCGCCGACAAGACGAAGGTCGGCGAGCTGAAGACACAGTCGCTGTGGATCCCCGCGGGTGCCACGCGCACGTTCGCGCTCGTCGATCTCGAGCATCAGGCCCGACCGGCCGCCGCGGCGGCGAAGATCAAGGTCCGCGGCGCGCTCGTGCCGGAGACTCCGCCCGCTGCGCACGTCGAAGAGGTCCGTGAGGTCGACGACTACGGCAAGATGGTCGTCCAAGGCACGCTCGTCAACGACGCCGATCGTCCCGGTCAGGTGATGGTGATCGCGTCGTTCCACGACGCCGATGGCAAGCCGATGACCCGGCCGTTCACGATGATGAACGTCGAGCCCAAGACGCGGCAGTCGCTGCAGTTCGTCGGGCCGCAAGGCTCGAAGCACGGCACGATCTTCGTCGGCGACGCGATCTTCTGAACGGCTGCTGAGCTCGACCGGCGCTTCAAACCGGTGCCGTGCCACAGAAGGGGAACCGCAAAGACGCAAGCCGCAAAGGTCGGAGAAGCATGACGCGGCAGGCTCGAGGCCGCTCACGGCGTGCTCCAGAAGGGAACCGCGCGCAAAGGCGCAACGAGGTCAGATCGGAAAGGCCGGGCCGACAAAGGCTGATCCAGATCGTCTGGTCTGTGTCTCCTTTGCGTCTTCGCGTCTTTCGGTCTCTGCTCTGCCGAGCGCGGCTGCGCTTCGACCGCGGGGCTAGTGGTGCGGCTTAGACGCGGCCGACGAGGGATGCGAGGTAGGGATCGTTGGCGACGAGATCGGTGATCATCTCGCGGAGCTCCGCGCGATCGGTGGCGCCGAGCTGATCGGTGCCCGCGATCTGGTCAACGAGCTTCTCGACCGCTTCGTGCGGTGTCAGGCGACCGGCGGCGATCTCTCCGGCGATCGCGTCGATGTCGCTGGCGGCAATGCCCGTCGTGCGATCGATGACCGTATCGCCGCCAAGCTCGCCGACGTCGGCGACGTCATCCGCACCTTGCGCCCCCTCGGGACCGCCTGGGCCCTTGGGTCCGCCGATGCCTCCTGGGCCGCCAACAGAGCTCACGTGATGTCTCGAGGATACATGGTTTTTGTGCCTTGCAATGCCAGCCCTATCGACCGGCGCGGCGAAAGGTTGCGTGTAAAACTCGCGGCAATGCGCCTCTATCTGATCTTGGCGTTGGCGGTGGCTGCCTGCGGTGGCGCGGGAGTGTCCGGCACCGCGAGCCCGCCCTCGGCGCAGGTGTTTGCGGCGGCGCGATGGGTACCTGCGAATCCCACCTACGTCGTCGCTGCGACCAGCTTGCGGGAAGGCCAGCGCGCGGTGCGCGATCTGATCGATTCGTTCGGCATGCTCGGCGATCTCGACAGCAAGGCCGCATCGGCCGGGCTCGCGTATCTCCTCGGAGTCGATCCCCTGCAGCCGGAGTCCGTCGCCGGTCTCGGGATCGATGTCGACGGCGGGATCGCGATCTTCTCCGAGGACCTCAATCCGACCTTCGTCGCGCACCTCGCGGCGCCCGAGCAGCTGCAGACGTTCTTCGATCAACAGCGGCAACATGGGCTCGTCACGAGCTCCGTGATGCTCGAAGGCACCGAGGTGTTCAGCACGAAGCTCGGCGATGGGATCCATGTCAGCTGGGCCGTCGACAACGATTGGTTCTGGTTGCATTTCACGTTTCTGGGCGCATCCGACGAGACCGCGTGGTTTGCCAACAGTCATCGTCCCGGTGGTAACGCCTGGATGCAGCATTGGACGTGGGCGCAAACCTTCGCCGCGCATGCGCGGAGTGTCGTCGGGTACTTCGATCTGCGCGGCCTCCTCGCAAAGGTCGCAGGTCGCGTGCCGCAGGTGATCGCATGCGCGAAGCTCGTGCAGCCGATCGGTGGTGTCGCGCTCGCTGTCGACGGGGATCTCCAGCATGCAAGTGCTCGGCTCGCGTTCGATCTCGGGCCGTCGGCGAAGACCGTCGGTGCAAATTTGCTGCTGCCACCGCCGGGCTGGGGAGAGCTCGCCGTGCGCGCGCCGATCTCCGTGCAGTCGAACCTCGATCTGCAAGTCGTTGCCGACTGGGCAGCGCCCTGCGGCGATGTGCTCGGGATCGACCTGCGGTCCGTGAAGACGACCGGTGTTCGCACGGCGCGCGCGCTGCTGAAGACCTACGATCCGAGCGACCGATCCGCGGGGACCGGCGCCGTCTCGCTCGACGTCACGTCGGCCGCATATTTTGCGAAGCTTAACGACAAGGTCGACTTTCCCGGCCGCTCGTTCTTCGACAAGCATCGCAAGTTCGGTCCGTACGATGGGCATCGTCTCTCGCCGCCGACGTTCCCGACGCTCGACTACGTGCTCGGCGATCGTATCGTGCTGCTCGGCGTCGGCGAAGGCCTGCTCGACAAGGTCGTCACCGGCGCCGGTCCGGTTTCGCCTCCGCCGATCATCTCGATCGACGTCTATCCGCCGGGACTCTCGCAAGCGGCGTGGGAGGATCTTTTCGGACTGTCGCAACTCGGGCATCCGAAGCTTCTCGCAGAGCGGTTGCTCGGCTGGCGCGAGGGCCACATCAAGCTCGTGATCGATGGCGATGCGCTCGTCCTCCAAGCTGATGGCAACCGCCGGTGATGTGGTAGGGTCCGCGCCGTGGCACAGGCCCCTTCTCGCGGCTCCACTGCAGGAGATGTCGTCATTCGCCTGCGCGACGTCACCAAGAGCTACGGGACCGGCGCCGGTCGCACTCAGGTGCTCCGCGGCGTCAGCTTCGATGTCGATGCCGGCGAGTTTGTCGCGCTGGTCGGCCAGTCGGGCTCGGGCAAGTCGACGCTCCTCAACATGATCGGAGGCCTCGATCAGCCCGACGCCGGCGAGGTCGAGGTTCTCGGCATCGACACGCTGAAGGCCAGCGACGCTCGACGCGCGAAGATGCGCAACGAGTCGATCGGCTTCGTCTTTCAATCGTTCAATCTGCTCGATCACCTGAGCGTGCTCGAGAACGTGATCTTGCCCGCGGCGTTCACGACGAAGACCACGACCCATGCCACCCAGCGCGGTCAAGAAGCACTCCGCCGCGTCGGACTCAGCGACTTCGCGAAGCGGCGGCCCGGCGAGCTGTCGGGTGGTCAGAAGCAGCGAGTCGCGATCGCGCGCGCGCTGTACGGATCGCCGAAGCTGCTGCTCTGCGACGAGCCGACGGGCAACCTCGACTCCGAGACCGGGAAGGAAGTCATCGATTTTTTCCGCGAGCTCAACGCGAAGGATGGCGTCACGCTGCTCATCGTGACGCACGAACGCCGGGTCTCGAGCGTCGCGAAGCGGGTGATCGCGATGCGCGACGGCATGCTCGTCGAGACCAGCGACGAGGCGCTCGCGGCCGCACACGGAGGCGGCCCCGCATGATGATCCGAAGCGAAGCGAGGCGCGAAGTCACCTCACGAAGGAATCCCCCGCGATGATGCCGATCGGAAACCTCGCGAAGATGGTCGTCGGCAACACGCTGCGCAGCCGCCGTCACTTCATCCTGTCCGCGTTTGGCATCGTGATCGGGATCTCGACGTTCGTGTTGTTTCTCGCGTCCACCGAACAGGTCGCCGCGGTGCTGGAGAAGATCTTTCCTCTCGATCAGGTTCAGGTCGTCGCACCGCGCGCATCGCTGCTCGGCAAGGACATCAGCAAGAAGCTCGACGACGCGATCGTCGAGCGCATCAAGGCTCGCAAGGAGGTCGCCAGCGCGCTGCCTCGGATGAACCTATCGTTTCCGGCGTTCGGTCGCGGCGACTTTGAAGGCAACGATCTGAAGTTCGAGGTCGGCGGCTTTGCCGACGGCATCGATCCGAGCTTCGTCGACGACGACGAGCGGATCCGCAGCCTGTTCAAGTACTGGGACGGCGACAAGGCCGACGCGCATCGGGTCGCGTGCGTGCCGCCGCCGAGGAATGCGGAGGAGGAAGTGATTCAGTCGCCGAAGGCACCGCCGGAGGCGAAGGCACCCGGTGGAACCGGCGGATGGGATTCGGTGCCTTCGGGCAGCGGCGCGGTGACGCCACCGGCGACGGGATCAGCGGCGAGTGGATCAGACGCAACAGGATCCGCGGCGAGCGGATCGGACGGAACGGGAGCGGGAGCGGCATCGGGAACGGGAACGGCAGCGGGAACGGGAACGGCAGCGGGAACGGCAGCGGGAACGGGAACGGCAGCGGGAACGGGAACGGGAGCGGGAACGGGAACGGGAACAGCAGCGGGAACGGCAGCGGGAACGGGATCGGCAGCCGGAACCGCATCGCGAGCGGGATCGGCAACCGCATCCGGAACCGCGAGTGGCTCCGATCCGGGAGTCCGATCGACAGGCGCGCCGGGAACCTCCGCACCTGGAATCCGATCGGCAAGCGCGCCGGCAACGGCCTCGGCGCCGGGAACCGGATCGGCGCACCCCGGAGTGCCGACCGGCGCGTCGGGATCCGCGACCGTGATCTCGACGACGGGCGACAAACCTCCGACCTATTTCAACCCGTGTCCGCAGCCGGACCGCTACTACTGCGACGACGTCGATCACACGTGTCATCACCGCGTGCCGGTGGTGATGTCACCGACGATGATCGAGCTCTACAATGGCCAGTTCGCGAAGTCGCACGGGCTGCCGATCGCCGACACCGACTTCGTCAAGTTCGTCACCCAGCGTGGCGGGCTCTCGGCGATGCGGTTCTCGGTCGGCCTCGGCCTCACGACGATCGCGGGAAGCAACGCGAGCCTGCGGCATCGGCCGCATCGCGTCGAAGGCATGCTCGTCGGGATCAGCAACCGCGCGATGCCGATCGGCATGACGATGCCGATCCAGTACATCAAGGAATGGAACCGCGAGTTCCTCGGCGAGGACGCCGCGACCGCGTATTCGTCGATCATCGTGACGCTATCCGATCGCAATCAGCTCGCGCCGTTCGGCCAATGGCTGCAGGACGAGCTCGATCTGCGGCTCGAAGACTCGCTCGGCGAAAAGTTCGCGACGGTGCTGTTCGTGATCCGGCTCGTGCTCGTGCTGATCTCGCTCGTGATCATCGGAATCTCGGCGATCAACATCGCCCACAACTTCTTCATGCAGGTGACCGAGCGGCGGCGCGAGCTCGGCCTGCTGCGGGCGGTCGGCGCAACCCAGGGCGACGTCCGCATGGTCGTCCTTGGGGAGGCTGCCCTGATTGGCCTGATCGGCGGGGTCTTGGGGGTCCTGCTCGGGCTCGCCCTCGCAGCCGGGGTGGACTATGGCTCGGCGCATTATCTGCCGCGTTTCCCGTACAAACCCACGACTTGGTTCCACTTCAGCTGGTGGATCTGGACCGGCGGCCTCGCCTGCGCGGCCGGATTTGCGGTGTTCGGCGGCTATTTGCCCGCCCGGCGAGCCTCCAAGATGGAGCCGGCTCAGGCGTTGACCCAAAACTAGCTGGAAACAGGTCGATCTCCACGGTACGACCTTCCGCTGGAAGGCAAAGTGCCTGTGGCCCAAGGTTCGGTTTTCAGATAGGGTCCAACGCATTAGTAGACCACCCAGCTGTCGCTGAGTACGGATCGTCGCATCGATGAAGAAGCCGACCCCCTTCGGCAAATACTACTTACTCGAACGGATCAACGTCGGCGGGATGGCCGAGGTGTTCCGCGCGAAGGCGTTTGGCGTCGAAGGCTTCGAACGCCTCGTCGCGGTCAAGCGGATCCTTCCGAACATCGCGGAGGACAAAGACTTCATCCGCATGTTCATCGAGGAAGCGAAGCTCGCGGTTCAGCTGAACCACGCCAACATCGCGCAGATCTATGACCTCGGCGTCAACGACGGCGCTTACTACATCGCCCTCGAGCACATCCACGGCCGCGACGTCCGCGCGGTGTTCGATCGCTGCCGCAACGGCGGCGAGCCGATGCCGGTCGCGCAAGCGTGCTTCATCGTGATGAAGGTCTGCGAAGGCCTCGACTACGCGCACAACAAGCGCGATCAAGCCGGTCGCGAGCTCAGCCTCGTCCACCGCGACGTCAGCCCGCAGAACGTCCTCGTGTCGTTCGAAGGCGAGGTCAAGATCATCGACTTCGGGATCGCGAAGGCCGCGGGCAAAGGCTCCAAGACCCAAGCCGGGATCTTGAAGGGCAAGTTCGGCTACATGTCGCCCGAGCAGGTGCGCGGCATTCCAATCGATCGCCGTTCGGATGTCTTCTCGTGCGGCATCGTCCTGTACGAGCTCCTCACCGGCGAGCGGCTGTTCGTCGGTGAGAGCGACTTCTCGACGCTCGAGAAGGTCCGCAACGTCGAGATCCTGCCGCCTTCGACGTACAACCGCCGGATCCCCGACGAGCTCGAGCGGATCGTGCTGAAGGCGCTCGCGAAAGATACCGAGGAGCGTTACCAGAACGCGATCGATCTCCACGACGAGCTCCAAGCGTTCGTCTACACCGCGGGCGAGTTCTACTCGCGTAAAGATCTCGCCGGCTGGATGAAGAAGACGTTCGGGCGCGAGATCGAAGAAGAGACCGCAAAGCTCGACAGCTATCGGCAGCTCAAGCCGCCGCCATCGCAAGAAGCGCCGCCGCCGTCGCGCACGACCACCGGCAACAATCGCGCACAAGCCGCGCCGCAGACGCCTCCGCCACGGCGCTCGACCCAAGGGATGCCGGCGGTCTCTGGAACCAAGCCGCCACCGCCGCCGCCGCCGAGTGCCCGGATCTCCCAACAGATGCCGGTCTCGCCGCCCGCGGTGTCCGCGAAGCGCAAGGAAGACTCTGGCGATCTCGCGTGGGATGACGACGAGCTCGAGACGCAGATCTACGACAACCCCGAGGACGATCCTCGACTTCGCGACAAGAAGCCGAGCAAGCCGCTACCGCTGGGCGCGCCGCTTCCGACGCCGTCGCCCGCCACGGCTGCGGCACCCGCGCCGCCACCGCCACTCCCGCCTAGCGGCGGCGGGCCGGATCTGTCGTCGCTCGTCAGCACGGCGAAGAGCTGGGACGGCGCGAGGCCGGTCACGTCTCCCGGCCTCAACGGGTCGAACGGGATCAACGGCACGAACGGCACGAACGGCACACCTGCTCGAGTCACGGGCTCGCACAAGCCGCAGTCGCCGGCGCCTTCCGAAGATCCGATGGCGATGATCTCGTCGTCATTTGCCGCGAAACCTGCCACCGCGCGAGAGACGGCCGCGCCGATGCGGCTCGTTGCTCCGGCCGAGCCCGCGTTCGATCCGATGTCGCAGTTCGGGTCGGGCGTGCTCGGCGCCGTGCGCCAGGAGCGCAAGAACAAGGGCCTGCTCTATATCGCGATCGGCGGCGCGGCGGTCGCGGTGATCGCGGTCGTCGTCGTGATCGCGATGACCGGCGGTAAGAAGTCAACCTCGAGCACGAGCACCGCGAGCACGAACGTTCCGCCGGTCCTCGTCGGCGATCAGAACACCGGCTTCGATCTCTATGTCAGCCCATCGGGGGTCACGACGTGGCGGCTCGACGGCGAAGCACGGACCGATCGCCTCCCGTCGCGGATTCGCGGCATCTCGCCGGGCGCCCACACGGTGGCGATCGACGCGCCGGCAGGCTTCATGAGCCAGAACCAGCCGATCACCGTCGAGGCCGGCAAGGCACCCAAGGTCGAAATCTCGCTCAAGCCGATCGAAGGCATCAAGGGCGTGTTCGAGAGCACGCCGCCAGGTGCCGAGGTCTCGCTGATCGTCGACGGCAAGCGCGAGCCTCTGGGAGCGAGCCCCGCGAAGGCGCCGCTCGATCCGCGCAAGAGCTATCAGGTGCTGTTCGAGAAGCCGGGCTATGTCTCTGTCAATCGGCCGATCGTGTTCTCGGGCCAGATGGACGAGACCGTCGCCGTCACGCTCGAGAAAGCCGGTGCGGTCGCCGCCGCGGATTCGCACGCCGCGAACCCGCCCGTCGATAAGGTCACGCCGCCACCGCCCGTTAACGACCACAAGGTCACACCACCACCCGTCACCGATCACAAGGTCACGCCGCCGCCCGTCGCCGATCACAAGGTCACGTCGCCGTCGCCCGTTAACGATCACAAGGTCACGCCACCGGCCGATCACAAGACCGGACCCGTCACGCATCCCGACAAGACCGGCGGCGACACCAAGATCGCGGGCGATTCCGGCAAGACCGGCGGCGACACCAAGACCGGTGGTGACACCGGGAAGACCGGCGGCGATACCAAGGCCGACGGCGCCGATACCAAGCCAAAGGGCAACGGCAGCCTGACGCTCGGCTCGAAGCCGCCGTGCGACATCTTCATCGACGGTAGCTCGACCGGACAGCACACCCCTCAGAAAGACATCAAGCTCGCCGCGGGCAAGCACAAGATCACGCTCGTCAACAACGACTTCTCGATCAAAGAGACGTTCTACGTCGACATCCAGCCTGATCAGACGACGAAGCAGATCAAAGACTTCTCGGATCGCATCCCGAAGTAGCCGCGCACGTCGATCCCGATCACTCGACTGGTCGAGAACGGCGTCGCAAAACAGGCGTCGCGCCTGCGCCACTGCTTCCGGTGTTATAGATTCTCGCGATGCCCGACGTAACGGTGCGGTCGTAATGCAGGAACACGCGAGCAGTCGGATCCGGATCAAGGAACTGGCTGCAAACGTCCGGAACGACCCATTCCATTACTTCCCGTCGTGGTGTCGGAGTGCGGCACTCGACGAGCTCCGAAATCGCCCGCTCTTCATCGTTGGCAATGGCTTTGGTGAAGGAGTGTTCTTGTCGGGCGGCCCGCGTGGCCCTCTCGATATCCGCGGTCTGGTCGAGACGCGCTATGCAGAGTTCCTTGTCGACGGAGCCTTGTGGCACCTCGGGTATCCGGCTGCGAGGCGGCTCGAGCGTATGGTTGGCGACAGGCTGCCACATTGGTTTGGCGTGTTGCGGCGTGCGGGCGTACAAGCCCTCGCTTCCGGGATGAGCGCCGCGGGCCGCATGCGCATCGCGCGCCTTGGTGTCGCCCGTTGGCTCGAACGGGCGAAAGCCATTCCCAATTCGTTATCGATCATCATTACCCAGGGTCCCGACGCACGCCGGTATCGGCGTCTCGCTCGCGACCATGGGATCGACGCGCTGGTGGTCTGCGAAGCCTTGCGCACGCCGGCGTTTGCGGATCTCGCGACCGGACAGTTCAATGATCTGATCGGTGATATGCCGACTCGAATCGAGGAATTCCTCGCGCTCGAATCGGTCCTCGCGGATGAAGAGTCTGTACGCGTCCTACACGCGGTGCTCGCTTATCGTCTGACGCTCGATCATGACGAGCTCGATCCCGTGCTGCACCATCCATGGCGCGAGTACTTTGGTTCCGGTTTGTTTCGCTGGGGCGATGACGAGACACTCTATGATGTGGGCGCGTTCACCGGCGACACGCTGCTGCGCTTCATGGACGCGACCGGTGGGCGGTTTCGTCGCGCCGTGTGCCTGGAGCCCGACGACCGGAACTTCTTCTTCCTTCAGAAGATGTACGACTCTCTGGGCGCTGACGCCGAGCGGGTCGTCATCCGCAAGCAAGGTGCCTGGCACGAGCAGACCCGACTGCAGTTTCAGGCCACGGGCGACATGGGAGCGCGCATTGGAAACGATGCGTCGGTGAGCAAGCTGGTTTCGATCGATGTCACGACGATCGATGCTCTGGCCGAAGAGCTCGGGCCACCGACCCTCGTCAAGTGTGATGCAGAAGGCGCTGATCGCGACGTCCTCGCTGGCGGAAGCCGAACGTTCGCCGCACACAAATCGCGGATCGCCGTCAGCGCCTATCACCTCCAGGACGACCTGCTCGCGCTCACCGGTGTCATGCGAGCCGCAAACCCGGACTATCAAATCTCCCTTCGCCAATATTTCTCCGGCCATTGGGACACCGTCCTCTACGCCTATTAGGTGGGCTTCGCGTGGTAGGTTGGACCCGATGATCGAGGCAAGCCTGCGTGGCAGGATCGCGCTGATCAGCGGTGGTAGCCGCGGCATCGGTCGCGCGATCGCACGGCGGTTCGCCGCGGCCGGGGCCCGCGTCTCGATCGGTTATCGCTCGAATCGGCCAGCGGCCGAGGACACACTTCGCGAGCTGCACGCGCTCGGAGCGGATGCGATCGCAACCGAAGGCGACGTGAGTACCGAAGCCGGCTGTGCAGCGCTCTACGCGGCGACGGTCAATGGGCTCGGGAACGTCGACATCCTCGTCAACAACGCGGGTTCGCACGAGAACAACGTGTTCATGCTGCTCGACGATGGCTCGTTCGAAAGGCTCCATGCCGTGCACGTGATGAGCGTCGTACGAATGACCCGCCTCGTGGCCAACGGCATGCTCGCGCGGCGCTGGGGGAGGATCATCAACATCTCCTCCGTGGCCGCTACGCGTCCCACCGTGGGCCAGACCAACTACGCCGCTGCGAAGGCCGCGGTCGAAGCGCTCACGCGGTGTCTTGCCATCGAGTTCCATAAACGAGGCGTCACCGTCAACTGCATCTCCGCGGGCCTGATCGACACCGACATGGCCAAGGACAGCGACTCGGCGTACGTGCTCGCGCATCAGCTCGTCAAACGACTCGGCAAGGCAGACGAGCTCGCCGCATGGTTCCTGATGCTCGCATCGACACAGGGAGACTACGTGTCCGGGCAGGTCCTGGACATCGATGGCGGCTTCATGATGATCTGACCACGGCGCCGCTCGAGACGACATGTTCCAATCGCACACCGCGCATTCGCATCTCCTGGCTCCACGCGACTACAGCGCGCCCGAGGTGTACGCCGCCGAACAGAGGCAGGTGTTCAGACGCGCGTGGAACGTGGTCGCATCTGTCGATCAACTGGCGAAGCCCGGCCAGCAACTAGCGATCGACATCGGGGGTATCCCGGTGCTCGTTCGCAACGACGCCGGGACGTTGCGCGCGTATCGCAACGTTTGCGCTCATCGCCATAGCCTCGTCGCACCCGCTGGGTTCACCTGCCAATCAAAGCTCCGCTGCCAGTACCATGGCTGGGAATATGGCAGCGACGGAGCGCTCAGCCACCTGCCGGACGGCTCTTCATTCAAGGGTTGGAAGGCAACCAACGCGCGTCTCGAGCAACTCCGCTGCGAGGCCGCATTCGGGCTCGTGTTCGTCAATCCCACCGCCGGTTCCGGCAGCCTGCGTGCGGAGTTCGGGTCCGTGAGCCCCGCGCTCGATCAGCACTTCGTCGACCTATCGCTACGCTGGATCCAGATCACCGAGCACGACGTCAACTGGAAGATCATCGTCGAGAACGCCGTCGAGGGATATCACGTGCCGATGGTTCATCAGCAGACGTTTGTCACCTACCAGGATGAGCGCTTTCACGATCACGTGATCGAGCCGATGTTCACGCAATATCACGATCTCAAGAGTGCCGAGCCCGCGCGGCCACGCGACGTCGCAATTGATCGCTTGTTGTTCCGGTCCAAACGCTTGTGGGGCTACTCGCACACACACATCTTTCCGAACCACCTGCTGTCATGGGCCGGTTTCTACCGCGAGTGGGTCATCGTCGAGCCATTAGGCCCGAGGCGTTCGCGGCGTATCGGCTATGGCTTCATGCCAAATGATCTGCGCGCGTCCGGCGCACTGGCACCGCTGTGGCGAGTTGCGGTTGGCGAGATCGCGCGCAGGACACGCAAGATGGCCGACAAGATCCTCGGTGAAGATTCGAGCCTGTGGGACTCGGTCCAGCGCGGCACCGAGGCGAGCCCTCACGCAGGCGTGTTAAGCGCGCGCGAGGAGCGGGTCGCAGCATTCCAGCAGTGGCTCGTGGCGCAGAGGGATTCTCCGGGCGCCACAAGCGCTGCACCGATCACCGGCTGAGGTCGCCACCTGAGGGCTGTAGCTCGGCGTCGGCTTCTGCTCGAATGATCGGTCGCCATTTCGCCACCGCCCTGAAGTAGCCTTCGGCGCTCACCTCACCGCGAAGCACCGGTCCCAACGGATCAGGATCGTGGAGCACGTAACCCAGGCTGCGCACGAGTCTTCGCGCTCGCGAGTTGGTCTTGAGCACCGTGACCCAGAGGGTTCGCAGGCCACGATGCAGGAAGTCCCAATCCATTCCCGCGATCGCCGCGCGAAACGCCAGAAGTCCGTTCTGGTGCTCCGGCTTGAAGATGATGATGCCGCCTTCGGCGGACCGCGTCGTCATGTCGATGTTTCTCAGCTGGGTCAGCCCGACGCGCTCGTCTCGATCCCAGATGATGCAGTAGCTCTCTCGCGCTCGATCAAACGACCGGTACCAATGTTCCTGCATCTCTAGCGTGATCTCGTCGCGGAAGATCATGAACCGCTGGATGTCGGGATGATTGCGCCAGGTGCGCAGGAATTCGAGGTCGACCGGATAGAGATCGACGAACGTGATCCCGTACTTGCGGTACCAGCCGTCGGGATGACGAGGCAGGTCCCGCTCTTCTTCAGTGAGTGCGAGCTTGTCGAGCTCCGGCGAGCTCACGATCAGACCGTACCGGGCGGCTCGACAAATTCGTGATCCTTGAGATGCTCGAACTCGCCGGGGCAGGGCAGATCGGGGATGCGCAAGACAGCGGGCATCACGATCGGACCGAGATCAAGAGCGACCGCGCACCACGACCAACCAATTCCGAAGCCCGCCATCACGATTCGACGTTTCGTGGTGTTGAGCTCCGACAGCTGGTCGTTCATCGCGAGGGGGATCGAGGCCGAGCTCGTGTTCCCGTAGCCTTCGAGCCCTATCACCAGCTGGTTCGTATTCCCCGGGATTCGCAGACAGCGACCGATGTTCTTCAGCATGAAGCGGCTCGCCTGATGGAACACGTAGTAATCGACTTCGCTCGCATTCCATCCGGCCGCTGTACGCAGCGCCTCGATCATGGGCGGAACATTCGTGATCGCGAACGTCAGGACCTCCGCGCCGTTCATGTAGGTGTGCTGGTTCGAACGCGTGATCCCGTCGCGCCGCTCGCCGGCAACCAGGTCGATGGCCGTGATCGGATGTTTAGAGGCACCGGCCAGGGTGTGCAGGTAGACCCCGCCGGCGCCGTTGGTTCCCATCTCGAACACGATGGGTGACGCGCCGGGCGTGTACTCGACGGCAGTCGCAGAACCGGCGTCGCCGAACAGCGGGACCACCGAGCGATCGAGCGGTGCGGCCGCACGCGACACGACATCGCCGGCGAGCAGCAAGGCTCGCTTGAGCTTGCCGGCCGCGAGGAGCGAAGACACGATCCACAAGCCGTACGTGTAACCAGAGCAGCCAAGGTTCACGTCGAACGCCGCGACACTCACCGGCAGCCCGAGGCGATTTTGGAGCAAGCATGCGGTAGCCGGCGACGGATAGTCCGGGGTCTGGGTAACCATGACCACGAGATCGATCGTGTCCTTTGCCCAGCCGATCTGTTTCAGGAGATGTTCGGCCGCGGCGTGGCACAGGTCCGACGTGCACAGGTGTTCGGCGACCGAACGCCGACTGACCCCCGTATTCTTGACGACACGCTGCATCTCCTCGACACCGAATTGCTTCGCGTCGTCTTCCCATGTTCGGATTCGATCGGGCACGGCATTGACGAGCCCAACGATCTTGACGTCCTCGATGCGTACCGAAGCCATTCGTTCCTCAACTTCCGCGTGACGGACTAGTCCTTGACGTGCGTCGCGACCAACGCGACCAGATCTGCGATCGACTTGGTCGACTTGACACGGTCGCCCGAGAGGACGATCCCGAATAACCCGTTACAGGTCGCGATATAGCTGACGACTGCGAGTGAATCCCAGGTAGGAAGCGATGCCAGGGGCTCGGTGCCGGTGATCGTCCCCATCGGCAATTCGAGAATGTCGTCGATCGTCGCGTAGAATTCGGTTCTG
>JAQBQF010000119.1 GCA_028287115.1 Myxococcales bacterium | reverse complement strand
GCGATCTCCGATAGGCACTTCTGGATCCGCGCCCGGAAGGTTTCGTTGATGCCCGACAGTTCCTGACCAAGTCCGCCGAGCAGGCAACCCAGGTAGCCGTCGTGGCGGTAACTCTCGCGCGTCGCCTCGAAGAACCCGCGGACGCGCTGCAGCGGCGCCACCTTCTGGTCGTTCAGGCAGGCGTCGAGGCCGCCGTGCACGGCGACCATGTAGCGATCGATCACCTGGAGCGCGAAGTCTTCCTTGCTGTGGAAGTGGTGATAAAACGAGCCCTTTGGAACGTGGGTCGCTTCTAGCAACTCCTGGATGCCGAGATGGTTGTAGCCCTGTGCGAGCAGCATGGCCATCCCTGCGTCGAGTAACCGGTCCTTGGTCGAGGCTTCCATACCCAGTAGACTGATCGGTCTACTCTGTCAGTCTACACCGCGCGCGTTGTCCGTCAAGCCGCGGCTCTTCGACACGCCGGGCCGTGATCGTTGTCCGGTTCAAAAGCGGGCGCTGTAGGTCAGTCCTGCCCTGCCGGCATCGAGCTGCAACGACACGTGCGATGCCTCTTTGTGCGGCGCGAGAAGCAGGTACACGCCTGCAGCAACCAACGCGCCGCCGCCGATGCCCATCCCGATCGAGACCCCTCGGAAGGTGCGACCGTCGGACTGTAAGGACTGCGCGTTCGCATAGTCCGCGTCTGTCGCGCATCTCGGGTTCGGGCACGCCTTGTTCACGTCGTCGAACTTGCTCGACGAGGCGGCGAAGAACACGACCGCGCCGACGAGTGCCGCCGCGCCTGCGGCGCTGACGATCACGCCGTTGCGCTTGCGCTGATCGCGGCCGGAGGGCTCAGCGGGTGGCAGCTCCGCAGGGGATGTCGGGGTCACCGCGGCTGTTGCCATCGGCGTCGGTGCCGGCGTCGGTGTCGCGATCGGCGCCGGCGCCGGTGTTGTGATCGGCGTCGGCTCCGGTGTTGGTGTCGCTCGCGGTTCCATCTTGATCACCACATCGGCGACGATGCGATCGCGATCTACGGCGGCGGTGGCGTGGCCTTCAAATCCCGGCGCGGTGGCGACGACTTCGTGAGTGCCGACATCGACCGGTAGATTGCCGGTGCTCGGAACCTGAACGCCGTCGACCGTCATGACCAGTCCGTCCGGTCGGGGGGTGATCGCGAACCGGAGCTTTGGCGCGTTCGCTTCGAGCTTCGCGGCCTTCGCGCTCGAGGTCCTGCGCCGGCCGGCTTCCGTGTCCTTGTCTGCGAGACTGCGATAAAGGCGCGCGGCCGCTACCGGCTTGCCGTCCTGCTCGTAGCACGCGGCGAGGCTGAGCTCGGTGTCGACCTTCGCCTCGAGCTTATCGCTCGCTTCGAACGCCAGACATGCCTCATGAACGTGCCGGATCTTGAGCGCCGCCTGCCCGCGCTTGAGCGCCGCGGCGGCGGTCTCGTCCGGTCCGGCCCCTGCGACGGCTGCATGCGCGAGGAGCGTTGCGCCGATGATTGCGACGCGGGTTGCAAGCTTGCGATGGGTTGCAATGATCGATGGCGTCATCGTCGTCCTCTATTTCTTCCCAGCAGGTTGGCGCGTCCTGCCGAACTTGTCTGCGCTCGGACCGGTCTCGGCGTCACCCTTGACGTCGAAGGTCGTGTGGTTCATGCCGGGGTTGATCGCGAGGTCGAGCTCCGCGGGCTGTGCGCTGTGCTCGCTCCACACGCGGGCCTTGTACCTCCCCGGCGCGAGGCTGCGGAAGCTGAACTCCTGGGCGCCTTCGACGGGAACGTAGGCCGGTGCGTCGATGACGAAGATGTAGGAAGCCATCTTTGCGTGGATGTTGCAGCCCAGCCGAACGAGGCCCAACTTGTCGAACTTCATCTCGCGCGATTGGCCGTCCTTGTAGATGCCGATGTCGAACGGCTGGGTCGCCGAGAGCGAGAACACGTTGTGATAGACGCCGTCGAAGTTGGGGAACGCGACCGTCGAGCCCGGAGGAATCGCGAGCAGGCGCGGCGAGAATTGTTTATTACGCTGCTCGACGACGCGGTACTTCGCCGCGCGCTTGGCGTAGTTGCCGGTCGCGGGATAGAGCATCACCAGACCGACGCCGTCGAGGGGCTTGCCATCGACGGTGATCGTTCCCTTGAGCGAGCCCGGCAGCTGGGTGGCCGACGGGTTTTCTTCGTCCGAGCTACCGACCGTCTTGGGCTGCGGCGGCGTGTCCTTCGGCATCTGCTTGAGGGGCGTATCGATCCGCTGGGGCGCACCTTCGCGAAACGTCGGAGCGGCCGCGGCGACGACCTGCGCGCCGACCAGGACCTCGACGCGACTGAACAGCTGATCGGCATAGTTTCGCTGGCCGCGCTTCGCGGCGAGGATGGCCGCCTGCATGAGCTCGCGCGCCGCATCGTCCGTGATCTTGTCGAGCGTTGCGGTGGCCTTCGCGAGTTGCGCGTCGGTTGCCGGTTTCAAGCGGTCCTTCGGGGTGACGATCTGAGGTTGCAGCGGACCGAGCGCGCCGAGCAGCTCGGTCTTCTCTGTGACGGGAACCTTGAACTTGTCGAGCGTTGCCGCCAGATCCTCGACGAGCGCGGTGAACTCCTCGTCGACGAGCTCCATCCCGGCGTGCGAGGTCTCCATGTCCTGCCCGCTGTACTTGCAGGGTCCGCCGGTGGCCATGCAGACGAACTCGACGAGCAGGCTCTTGAGCCTCGGGATGTCCGTGTTGAGGAACCGACGATTGATCCGAGCGTCAGCCGCGACTCGATTGACGAAATCGTCGACGACGGGAACGATCGCCCGCTGCCCGCCGAGCCGGTCGTACAGCGCGGTGGCGGCGGTGGTGCCCTTGTCCGGCTTGACGACCGCCTTGGTCGTGGTCTGGGATGCGGGTTTGCCGCCACATGCGATCATGACGCACACGAGTGCTGCAAGCTTGTTCACGACTGACGTACGACTGGGGCGACCCAGCGGATCAGCCAGGGCCGGAAGATTTCGCCGCGGCAGCGAAAACCAGGGCTTGGCCAGCGACTTCGTTCGGCAACGGGATCGTCAGGCTCACGTACGGCGCAACGTACGCCGCTTCATCACTCGATGAAGCGGGCTTCTATCGCGAAGTACGGCACGTGACGGAAATCGCGGATCGCAGCGATCTGGTCGCCGCGGAGCGTGAGCTCGATCGCGTAGCTAGGCTTGGCATCACCGCGCGAGCGCCGGACGGCGAGCACCTCGCGGCCGTCGAGCCACGCGGGCGCAACGAGCCAGTCGCCCGCGATGGCATAATTCGAGAAGTAGTTACCGACCTGCGGCTTGCCAGAGCGGTGCTCGCGCGCGACGACCTCGAGCTTGACGTCATCGACGAGCATCGCGCGCACGCCGTCCCAATCGCGAGAGTTGAACAGCATCGCGTAACGCGCGACGACCGGCGATGCCACGCGCGTGGGACCCTCCCCTTCCGTCGCCGCGAGTGCTCGCAACTGCACGCGGCCGCGATGCAGGGCCGCCTTCACCGCGGGGATACTCAGCTCGAGCGCTTCGGCGCACTCTTCGAGCGAGTAGCCGAGAACATCCTTGAGCGCGACGCACGCACGCTGCGCCGGTGCCAGCTCGGCGAACTGCGACACCGCCACCTGCACGGCCTCGTGCTGGGCCAGCGCCTCGCTCGGCTCGACGGTGTCGGCCGGCAGGTCTGGCACCTCCTCGACGAGCTCGTCTCGCGCGTGGCGGCGCAGATGATCGAGCGCGCGGCGGTGGGCGATGCGAAACAGCCACGTTCGCATCGCCGGGAGCTCGCGCAGTTGCGAGAGCTCGTAGTACGCGCGCACGAGCGTGTCCTGCACGATGTCCTCGGCG
>JAQBQF010000082.1 GCA_028287115.1 Myxococcales bacterium | reverse complement strand
ACAAGCCGAAGATCTCGCTCGGCATCAAGCAGCTCGTCCAGGATCCGTGGGATCGCATCCCGCAGGAATACCCGACGGGCAAGGTCGTCGAGGGCAAGGTGCTCAAGGTTCTCGATTTCGGCGCCTTCGTCGAGCTCGAGAAGGGCATCGAAGGTCTCGTTCACGTGTCGGAGATCAGCGACGAGCATGTCGAGGATCCACGCACCGTGCTGCAGCCGGGTGCGACCGTGAAGGTGCTCGTGCTCCACGCCGATGGCGCCGAGCGCAAGATCGGCCTTTCGATCAAGGCTGCGAACCGTGCCAAGGAGACTGCGGAGGCTCAGGGCTTCAACTCGCCGAACGCCGGCGGCGCGACGCTCGGAGATAAGTTCCGCGGCAAGCTCGACAAGCTGAAGCCGAAAGACGCGCAGTAACCAACTGCTCGTTCGCTCGAAGACGGCCGCCGAAAGGCGGCTTTCGTCGTTTCGCGCAAGCGCGAGGCAAGAACGCGAGCGCGCGGAACTACGATCTGAGTTCGGCGGACAAGCCGCCGATAGGGCAAGCTCGACAAGCTGAAGCCGAAAGACGCGCAGTAACCAACTGCTCGTTCGCTCGAAGACGGCCGCCGAAAGGCGGCTTTCGTCGTTTCGGGCAACATGACGCGGATGCGGCTGTCGTGCGTTGGATGACGATGCGAAGGTGTCTCTCGATCGCGGTCGTTGCGGGCTGCGCGATCGGACAGCGGCCTTTGATCGTGCCGCCGAATGACGAAGCGACGGTGATGCTCGTCACCGGCGCGCCGCATCCATGGGAGGGCGTCGCGCAGCACCCGTGGTTCTCCGTGCGGGCCGCGCACGCGACGCGATGGCGAATCTACGAGGTGAGGGGCGACACCACGCCGTGGGACCAGCCGTTCGAGCATGGGCCGTACACGACGCCGATCGTGCAAGGTATCTGGCGCGGTGCCGAGGCCGTGCGCGCTTCGGCGTGTCTCGAAAAGTACGCGGACGCCTGGATGGCGAGCCTCGATTATCGTGCGTGGCCGGGACCGAACAGCAACACGTTCGCAGATGTGATGTTGCGGCAGTGCGGTCTGCACGCGAGCCTGCCGGCGACCTCGATCGGCAAGGACTGGCGCGGCTGGTTCGGCGCCTCGCGCACGACCGAAGGTACCGGCGTCCAGGTCGAGACGCCGCTCGTCGGGCTGCGGGTCGGCCTCAAGGAAGGCGTGCAGGTGCACCTGCTCGGCTTGTCGTTCGGGTTCGATCTGTGGCCGCCGGCGATCATTCTCCCGGTCGGCTCGGGCCGCCTGGGGTTTGCCGATCGCTGACGAGCGAGAGCGCGCGAGGATTGCTACGGTCTACGGGTTGACCGAGCCGCCGTACTTCCGCCACGCGAAGTCGCCCGAGCTCGGCGTGTGCATCCTGATCCGGAAGCTGTCTGACCGGCGCACCTACTTGTTCGAGGACGGCGTCGAGCGCTCGTTCAAGGAGGACTTCTGCGAGCGCTTCATCGAGCCGGCGCCGCCTCCGGACGCGGAGGTCCGCGTCAGACTCGGCCGCGGCATGGGGTCCGGTGGCGCGACGCCCAAGGCGATCCACCTCGAGCTCGAGGCCGCGATTCGCGAGAAGCCGCAAGACGCCGAGCCCTATCTCGTGTACGCGGACTGGTTGCAAGAGCGCGGCGATCCGCGCGGCGAGCTGATCGCGATCCAGAGCAAGCGCCAGGTCGCGCCGGATGACAAGAAGCTGCAGGCCGCGGAGGCGGCGCTGTTCGCGGCACAAGGCAAATATCTCGTGCCGCCACTGCTCGCCGAGATGCTCGCACATCCGCGGCGCAAGACCGACGCGCCGGGGACGCGTACGACGGCGAGCTGGTTCATGGGCTTCTTGCAAGGCGTTCGGATCGCGCGGCGCTCCGAGCAGCAGCCCGAGCCCGCGACGATCCTCGAAGAGCTCGTGCGGCATCCGTCGGCGCAGTTCCTGCGCAGCATCGTGATAGGTCCGCTCGGCGCCACGAACAAGTTCGACTTCAAGCCGGTCGTCGCGGCGCTCGGCCAGCGCTTGCCGCCGCTGCTCGACGAGCTCGTGATCGGTGACTTCGGGCCCGAGCACATCGAGCTCGACTTCACGTCGCTCGCAAACGTCTCGCCGCTACTCGCGGCTCCGAACCTGCGCCGCTTGGTCGTGCGCGCAGGCACGCTGCGGTTCGACGCGCCGATCGAGCACGCCGCGCTACGCGAGCTGTCGGTGACCGCGGTCGATCTGACACAGAAGACGATCGGCCGCTTGATCGACGCCGCCGTGCCCGCGCTCGAGGTGCTCGAGATCTCGGCAGCGCCTCTCGATCTCGAGATCAAGCAGCTCGACAAGCTCCTTCGTCGCAAGGATCGCACGCAGCTCCGCCGGCTCGCATTGCGTCACACGACCAAGACCGCGACGGTGTTCGCGGAGATCGTCCGATCTCCGCTGATGCGACAGCTCGAGGTGCTCGATCTGGGAGATGGCGACATGACCGATGCGGTGGTCGAGCTCGTCGAGCGACACGCCGAAGCGCTCGGCCGGGTCGAGTTGCTGCTCTCGGGCAATCGCCTGAGCCAGGCGGCCGCCGTGCGGATCGCCAAGCTGTGCGGGACCGTGAAGATCGGCAAGCAAGGCACGCGTAACGCCTTGACCGCGATGCAGGTCCTCTCGCGCGCACCGGATGCCCGCAGTGCGGCCGCGGCACGCGAGCTCGCGCGGCCCGCGGAGTGGCTCGTCGTCGCACGCGATGGCGATCGGATCTGGGGTGAGTACGAAGGCTCGAACCACTATTACGTGTTTGCGCGGCTGTCGACCGAGCAGACCGGGTGCAGCTGCCCGAGCCCCAAGAATCCGTGCAAGCACGCGCTCGCGCTGCTGCTGATCGCGACCGATCACGAGCTGCCGACCCGCACGGCGCCCGACGCGCTGATCCGCAATACCCAGTCGCGCCCGCGGTACACATCGCTCTGGGAATGAGACGCGCAACGCGACGCGCGCACCGCGTGTCGTGAGCGAGTGCGAGCATCGGGCTTGGATCGATCACGAGGGTCGTGCGTTAGGGTCGCCACGATGATGCAGGGGACCCCCCGGCGGGGGATCACAGGGCTCGTGGTCATCACGCTTGCCGGCTGCGTCCTCGCGCCGCGCTCGTTGACGCCGCCGCCGAACGACGACACGACGATCGCGCTCCTCACGGGCACGCTCGGTCACCCGCTCGACGGCATCGCGCGGCATCCGTGGTTTGCCGTCCGCATGAAGGGCGAGGTCGAGTGGCGGATCTACGAAGTCGGCGGCGGAGGCTACGAGCGCGATCCGTTTCGCGAGCACCGTTCGTACGGCGATCCGATCGTCCACCAGATCTGGCGCGGTGACGAGGCGGTACGCGGCGCCGAGTGTCTCGAACGCGAAGCCGAACCGTGGATCGCCGCGCTGCACTATCGGTTCTATCCGGGCCCGAACAGCAACACGTTCGGCGACGTGATGCTGCGCAAGTGTCATCTGCATGCGAGCCTACCTTCGACCTCGGTCGGCAAGGACTGGCGCGGTGCGTTCGGCGCCAACATCACGACCGAAGGTACCGGGGTGCAGCTCGAGACGCCGGTGCTCGGCATCCGGCTCGGCCTCAAAGAAGGAATCGAGCTCCACGTGCTCGGGCTCGCGATCGGAATTGATCTATGGCCGCCCGCGATCATCTTGCCGCTCGGCCCGGGCCGGCTGGGGTTTGCCGATCGATGAGGCTTGGATCGATCATCGTCGGGCTCGCGTGCCTCGCCGAGTCGCGCCTTGCGGCCGCGGACCGGTTCGGCGACGTCAACGGCGGCGCCTGGCTCCACTACGAGCTCTCGGGCGTTCACGATGTCGATCGCAGGATGACCGAAGCAAAGTCGAGCGAGCTCGTGCTCGCCGGCGTGCGGCTTCACGGCTTCATAGGCAACGCGCGGGTCGGGCTGCACCTCGGGCTCGATCTCGCCGCGGGTTCGACGCTCCGCGCCGGTGGCTTCGCGTATGACGTCGCGCTGTTGCCGCTCGGCGTCGCGGTGCGCCTCGGCACGACCTCGGTGATCGCGCTCGGCACGGGCATCGGTGCGAGCGGCGCGATCGGAACGCTCGACGACGCGGTGACGCTTCCGGTCGAAGCAACCGCCGAGCTCGGCGGCGGACGAATTCGTGTGCTCGCGCGTGCGCGCGCCTCGTTCGTGGCCGGTGCGCCGGGTCGGCAAGATGGAGCACCGACGACCAGGCTCGCCGACGAGCTCGACGCGACGCTCGGGCTGCGCATCGGCCATCACTACGAAAGCTTCGGGTTTCCGTCGGGCAACGGCTACTTCGTAGGCGCGTCGTATCGCGAGCTGATGGGCGCGCGGTTCGCCGGGCTCGTGATCGGCTACTCGATCGATCTCGCGACACCGCGCGAGCGCTAACTTGCCGGCGCGCCGTAGTACGATGACCGCGTGATTCGGTGGCTCAGGCTCGCGGCGACCGCGACGATCATCTTGTCGATGATCGGGCTCGGCGTGATCGCCGGCCTGTTCCTGGTCGCGAACGCGGGATGGATCCCGGTGACCATTCCGCCGTGGCTGACGAGCCTGTTCGGCGATCGCCCGCACGATGTCTGGCTCCCGGCGCTGATCGCGGGTTGGCTCGCGAGCGCGATCTTGCTCGCCGCGCTCGTGCTGTGGAGCATGTTCTACGTGTGGCGCCGCCGGCAGTACGAATCGCTGATCGGCCGCCTCGAACGGGAGCTCGCGAAGCTGCGTAACCTGCCGTTTACCGAGCCCGCGCCGCTCGAGGATCTGCCCGAGACGCCGAACGCCCAGGCCGCTCGCGTGATGGACGCCCTGGACGACGACGAAGGCCTCGACGCTCGCTAACTTGCCCCCGGCTGCCAATCGCGCATTCTTTGGGGGTGCCGTTGCTGAGGGCGATCTTGTTGTTACCGATCCTGACTGCGGGCGCACCCGTGGCGAACCGCTTCGGGATCCCCGGAGGGGGAAAGCCGCCGCCCGCGGTGTGGCTCGGGACGTTCCAGCCGCTCGACGGTCACAAGCTTCCGGCGTGCGTCGGATGCGCCAAGGCGAAGATCTTTCCGGGGCCCGGTGAGGTCGTGATCCTTGCGTCAGATCGTCCCGCGCCCACGGGGCAGGTGCTCGTGGTCAGCCCGCTGCTCGGCGTGATCTGGCCGGGGAAGATCGAGAGTGGCCGCGTCGCCGTGCCGTGGTTCAATAACGACCTGCGCGACGGCGACGACGGCGTGATCGTGTTGCCGGGAGACCTCGCACCGCGATTCGTGAATCCGACGCCGGCGGATATCCTCGCGATCAAGCAGACGCTGCTTCGCAACGACGTGCTGTCGCACGTCAAGCGCTCGGTCGATGGCACCGAGGTCGGTGCGATCGATCTCGACGGCAACGGAGTCGCCGATCTCGCGGTCACGTACGGCTGCAACATGTGGGGCGACGGTCAGTGCCAGGGCCATGGCCAGTTCTTCCTGGCGCGCCGCGGCGCCAAGTGGGTCGAGATCGATTAGATTGGAAGCGCCATGGGTGCGGCGCTCGTCCTGTTGCTCGTCGGACTCGGTGCGCTCGCGGCCGGTGTCCTGATCGGGCGCTACTACGTGCCCGACGATCGGCAGCTGCGGCGCACGGCACGCCATGGTCGCGCTTACATGCGTGCGCTCAGCCATCTGATCGCGCGCGATCACGAGACCGTGATCGACGAGCTGCGCACCGTCGTCGAAGAGAACGTCGAGGACGTCGAGCCGTACTTCGCGCTCGGCGCGATGTTCCGGAGCCGCGGCGAGCTCGAGCGCGCGATCCGCGTCCATCAAGCGCTCGCGCTGCGCGAACGTGACAAGCGCAAGCTCCGGCAGCGCGCGATGTACGAGCTCGGCTTGGACTTTCGTGCAGCGGGCATGCCGCGGCGCGCGACGCGGGCGATGGAGGAGGTGCTACTCGAAGATCCGGGTCACGAGGGAGGACTGCGCGCGCTCGCCGCGCTCTATGAAGAGCAAGCACGCTTCAACGAAGCGGCCGGGCTGTGGCAACGGCTCGGTCGTCGCCGCAACGAAGATACGACCGTGCGCGAGCATCATCTGCTCGTCGCGGCCGCCCAGGCCGCACTCGGTCGCGACGATCTCGATTCCGCGAAGCAACTGCTCAAGGCGGCGCAGAAGCACCAGGAGAGCGCGCACTTCTTCGCGGCGGCGGCGGAGCTGGCCGCGGCGCGCGGCAATCATCGCGGTGTTCGCGAGCGGCTCAAGCAGGCGCTCGTCGCGGATCCCGCGCTCGTGCCTCACGTGCTACCGGGCTTGATCAGCGCCGAAGAAGCGCTCGCGGCCGGAGAGCGCGGTAGCAAAGCCGTCACCAGGCGCGACGAGCTCGACGATGATCAACGCACACCGGAGCTCTCGTCCTCGCAACTGACGATCGCACCGACGACCGCGCTCGCGACGACCGACGCGGCCGCACTCGCTGCCGGATCGGGAGCCAAGACAAGCCTCGATACGCCTCCGCACGGCTTGCCACTGGTGCCCGATCGGCGGCCCGGCGAGACGGTCACCGATCGCGTGCTCGCGCTCCTCGCCGAAGTCGAGGCCGAGACCGGACCGCGGCTCGAGCTGTCGCTGATCCGTTCGCAGCTCGCCCAGGCCGCGACCGGCGCGGTGCAAGCGGAGCTGGCGCGCGAGCTCGCGACGAAATTTCCAGAAGCGCTCGCGGCACGCGTCGCCGCCGCGCGGTTAGCGCTCGTCAACGCGGACGCCGCGACGACTCGTCAGGCGCTCGAAGTCCTCGTCGGTGAGCAAGGCACGCTCGCGTGGGCGCTGCGCGGTCGCTGGCAGTGCGCGCACTGCGGTCACCGGCCCGGGCCTTTCAGCTGGCGCTGCGGTCAGTGCCGGCGCTGGAACACGTTGCGGATGGAGACCGGCGTCGAGCCGCCACCCGTCGCGCCTCGCGACCGCCGCGCATCGCCTCGGAGCGCGCGGCCCGAGGGGCTGCTCGGCGTGACTCCCGACGTCTCGTTACCCACGCCGACCCTCGATGCGGGCCTCTCCGAAGAAGAGCTCGCACGCGCGGGATCCCGTCGATCGCTGCTCGGGCGCGTCGGTGGTTGGTTCTCGGGCGCGTGGCGACGATCTCCCTAACGCGACCTCTGTGCCGAACCACGGTGGTATACCCGCCCGCGCATGACGCCGTCGGATACGCCGCCTCCCTCCGAGGGAGTTCCGCGCTCGATCGATACCGGTCCGATCGGGTCGACCGGCCCGAACCTCGGATCGACGCGGTCGAAGCGCGACACCTGGTTTGGCGAAGGTGCACCGGCGCGGCGATTTCTCCAGCGCTGGGGCTTTCCGCTGTTCCTGGTGTTCATCCTGGTGCTGGGCCACGCGGTGCTGTTGCCGTTCGTGTTCGCGAGCCTCATCGCGTACATCCTCGCGCCGATCGTGCTCCGGATGTCTCAGCGCAAGAACGGCACACGCCGGATGCCGCGCGGTCTCGCGATCATCATCTGCTACATCGTGTTCCTCGCCGCGGTCACCGGCTTCATGTTCTTGCTCGTGCCGCGGCTGTCGCGCGATATCGCGCGCCTCGGCAAGGAAGCGCCCGGGCTCTACAAGCGAATCAACGAAGAGTGGACGCCCGGCATGGCGCACTGGCTCGAGCGGCGGTTCCCCTCGCTCGCTCGCGTGAAGAATGCGCCCGAAGAGCAGCCGGTCGTCTCCGATGTGCCGGTGCCGCCGGGCACCGCGTTCACCGTGACGCCGCTCCCGGATGGCCGGTTCGCGCTGCAGCTCACGCCGAACGGAATGGACATCAAGCCGACCGTCGATGGTGGTTATCACCTGCAAGCACTCGAAGCGCCGCCCGAGCCGCTGACGCTTGAAGACAAGCTGCGCTCGTATGTCGGCAAGTCGCTCGTCGGTCTGCAATCGAAGCTCAACGATGCCGTCGTCGTGCTGCAAGACGTGATTACCGGATTTATCCGCGGAATCTTTCTGTTCTTCTTCACGCTCATGATCGGCGCGTTCTTGCTGATCGATCTCGAGAAGGTCCACGCGTTCCTGCGGAGCCTGTTCCCGCCGAACACGCGCGAGGACTACGACATCATCATCGCGGGGATCGATCGCGGTCTATCGGGCGTGATCCGCGGCCAGCTGCTGATCTGCGTCATCAATGCCTGCCTGACCTACATCGGCTTGCTGATCTTCGGCGTCAAATACAACCTGATCCTCGCGATCGTCGCGGGCCTGATGAGCCTGATCCCGATCTTCGGATCGATCTTGTCATCCATCCCGATCGTGATCGTCGCGCTCGTCTCGGGCGACGAAGGGATCGACATCTTCCGCGGCGTCGCGATGGTCCTGTGGATCATCGGCATTCACTTCATCGAAGCGAATCTGCTCAATCCGAAGATCATCGGCACCGCGGCGAAGATTCATCCGGTGCTCGTGATCTTCGCGCTGTTCCTGGGCGAGCACAGCTACGGGCTCGTCGGCGCGCTACTCGCGGTGCCACTCCTGTCCGCGATCCAGGTCATCTTCATGTACTTCTATCAAAAGCGTTGGAAAGACGCCCAGCGGCCCCTGAGTGGCCCCTTGGCCCGGGTCGATACCGGGCCGCTGCCGCCCACCACGAAGTAGTGATCTTCGACATGGCTGCCAGACCGTTCCATTGAAGCGAGGCCCCGCGGGTGGTACCCCGTAGCTATGACCCGAGCACGGACGGGTGGGCTGTCGCTGGCACTGATGGTGGCCGCGCAGGCGTACGCGTACGCACAGCCCGCACCGCCCGCGCCTCAAGATCCGTACGCGGCGCCCGCCGGTCACGATCCGGTCCTCGCCGAACAGGTCGCGGAGCAGCTCGTCGCGCGCGCCCAGGAGCTGCTCGACGCCAAGGTCTACGTCGATGCGAAGCAGCTCGCGGTCGAAGCGCTCGTCAAGAGCCCCAAAGGCAACGCCGCCGATCGCGCGCGCTTCATCATCAAGGTCGTCAACGACCGGCTCGGGATCAAAGACGAGCCGCCGCCGGTGATCGAGACACCCGTCGACGTCACGCCGATCGAAGACCCGACGAAGCACGTCGAGAAGGCCGTAGAGATCGCACCGCCTGTCGAATCCGAAGCGCACGACGGCCACATCGCGTCAAGCGTGCACGGCGCGATCTACACCGGCCTCGTCGGCTCCACGCTCGGCTCGTTCTTCGACAGGAGCAATCCGGCGGGCGGCGCGATCCCGGTCGGCATCGCCGCCGGCATCGCGGGAGGGCTCTATCTCCCGAGGCTGTTCCACAGCGCGCACTGGGACGAATCACAGGTCCGGACCGTCGGCGCGGGGAGCGTGTGGGGCGGCGTGATCGGCGGTCTGTTCGCCGATACCGTGATGGGCGCCAACGGCGGAACCGTCACGGCTCCCGGCGTGCTCGTCGGTGCGAGCATCGGATCGACGCTCGGCGTGGTCGCCGGCGGCGTGATGGCGAACAATCACACGCTGACGCGCGGCGACGTCGCGCTCGTCGACACGCTCGCCGGCATCGGCACCGCAAGCGGCCTCACGATCGGCATGCTGATGCAGCCCGCGCAGAAAGAGGCGTACGCGCTCAACGCGATCCTCGGCGCCGCGGGCGGCCTGATCGCCGGCTACGTCGCGGGACCGCAGACCAACACGACACCGCGCCGGATGATGCGCGTCGCCGGTCTGTCCGCCTTGGGCGGCGGGTTGCCGTTCCTCCTCTACGCGGCGATTCACAAGGCGTCTTCGACCGCCGATGATCGAGTCACCGGTGCACTGTCGACGATCGGGCTCGTCGGTGGCGCCTGGCTCGGCTTCTACTTGACGCGCGACTACGAGGTCGGCCTCGATGTCCCCGACGGCAAGACCAAGGTCGACGACGCGCCGCCGGCGATCGTGGGCCGGAGCTCTGATGGCCGCTGGGGACTTGGCGGCATCGGGGTGCAACCGCTGTCATGCGAGCTCGCACCGCAGTCGGGGCTCTCGCTATCGCTCGTCGGCGCGACGTTCTGATCGAGCCCGAGAAGAGACGGACGAACCGCCAAGGCGCGGAGGCGCCAAGGCCTGACAGAGGTCTTGATCAAGACCGGACGCGAATCGGGCGCCGCGACACGTGCCGAAATGAAGGATCCTCCTCTGACCTTGGCGCCTCTGCGCCTTGGCGGTTGATCTGAGTCGGTTCCTGCGATCGGTGCGCACTCGAAGCCTCCGGAGCCCGAGCCTGATCTGAGCTCAGCCCGGTGGCCGAGATCGCCGGTGCCTCGTGAGCTGCTCGAGCATTGCAGATTTGGTCCGCGCAGATCGGGCTCGAGCTCGGAGCTACGGCCGGCGCACGCGGAACACGATCGCGCCGCCGAGCCGCACGTCTTCGTAGTCGGCAAAGCCGATCCGCTGCAGCCATGCACGGAGCTCACCGGGCTCGAATCGGCGGATCCCGGCGGCGCGCGCGGTCAGCCGTCCGAGCAGCGAGGGTGCCTCCGCGAACGTCGAGCCGACGTAGACCCCGTTGGGCCGCAACACGCGGCGGACCTCGCGAAACACGAGCTCGGGATCGTCGTACGCGTGCAGCGCGCCCGCGTTGTTGACGCCGCCGAACGCGGAGTCGACGAACGGCAGCGCGTGTGCATCGCCGCGGACGAGCACGACGTTCGTGTAGCCGCTCGCGCGTTGTGCGGCGACCTCGAGCATCGCGCGCGAGATGTCGAGACCGACGATCAACGCGCCCGGCGCGGCCGCCGCCAAGGCGCGCACGAAGGCGCCGGGGCCGCAGGACAGATCGAGCCAAGGACCGGGTCGATCGTCGAGCGCGAGGCTGTGCTTGTGAATGAACAGCTCGCCCGACAGGCCGCCGACCGCGGCACCCGCACCTTTTCCTGCGAGCATGCGTACGAACGTAGGTCGCCAGAATCTGTCGTAGATCCGCGCGACGAGATCGCTCTCCATCAGCCGTTGTTCGGTGTTCGCGGCCGTCGGCTCGCCGCCGATCGCGACGTCGATCAGGTCGAGAACGCCTGGGATCGTCGTGTGTGGCTCGAGTCCGCAGTTCGAGCACCGCGGCGCACGCACGTTCGAGAACACGCCTTGCGACCGGCAGCGCGGGCACAGCAGGATCGGGAGCACCGCAGGATCCACGCGACGGTTCTAACCCAACAGGTATCGCAAGAGTTGAATCTTGACGCGGTATTGGGTACGACGATGCGTGATGACGCGAACCCGGATCCGGTGGTTACTGGTGGCGGCGCTTGGCTGTGGCAGTTTCATGCTCCCGAGCCCGCTGCTCGCGCAGCCAGCGAAGGGTGACGTGCCGAAGGCCGCGCCGAAAGGCGATGCGCCGAAGGGCACTCCAAAGGGTGCGCCGACAAGACCGGACGCACCGAAGCCCGATGCGGCTCCAAAGCCGATCCCGAAGCGCAAGCTCGCGAGTCTCGAGCCATCGATCGCCGCGATCGCCGGTGACAACGCCGAAGAAGCGGCGAAGGCGGCCGAAGCGCTCGGCGGCGATCCAACGCCGCCCGCGCACGAAGCACTGCTCGACGCGCTCGCGCTCGGGCTGCCGGCGCCGGTCGCGGTGACCGCGTTCAACGCGCTCGTGCAACATCCCGCGCCTCC
This sequence comes from Myxococcales bacterium, assembly GCA_028287115.1. Classification (GTDB taxonomy): domain Bacteria; phylum Myxococcota_A; class Polyangia; order Haliangiales; family Haliangiaceae; genus JABFXX01. The sequence continues at coordinate 15,738 of JAQBQF010000082.1, read as the reverse complement.
CGACGTGATCGCGCTCAAGCGATACGCCGGCCATCACAATCCAGCGGTGCGCAGTGCCGCCATCGGTGCGCTCGCGATGTATCCGGATCCCGCCGCTCATGCGGTCGTGGTTGCCGGCCTCCACGACGCGACGGGCGCGGTCCGCGGTGCGGCAGCGGCCGCCGCCGCGAAAGGACGCGTTCGCGATGCAGTCCCGGCCTTGTTCCAGTTGCTCGCGAAGGGCGAAGAACCCGCCGCACGTGCGCTGGCGGCGCTCGCCGACGCGGATCTCGCGCGCAAGGTCGGCGACCAGCTCGGCCAGGTGCCCGACGCGGCACTCGCGATCTGCCTCGGCTTGATCTTGAAGCGAGCTGACTTCGGACCGGATCCGGCACGCGTCGAAGTCGTGCGTGCGATCGCCAAGATCGCCGATGCCGCCGCGGTCACCGCGCTCACCGATTACCTCGATGCGACGCCGAAGAATCCGCCGCGTCCCTCGCGTCAGGAGGCCGAGAAGGTTGTCGAAGCGCGGCTCGGAGGTGGCAAATGAACCGCCTCGTCCTCGTGATCTGCCTCGTCGCCGCGTGCGGCGGCAAAGCGGTGTTCCGGCTGACCTCCGACGATAACGATCGCGCGGCGCTGGCATCCGCGCTGTCGCAACGCCAGCTCGCGAAACAGCCAACGCCGACGAACACGGCGCATCAGCCGCGCGCGTTCATCCTCGAGACCGGATCGCCAAAGACGATCGTCGCGTACGATCTGGCAAGCAGCAAGGTGCTGTGGAAGACCGACGCGGACGTTCAGTCGCGGATCTGGGTCGGCGGAGACTTTGTCGTCGCGATCGAGAGCAAGCAGCTCGTCGCACGCGATCAGCAAAAGGGTGCGGTTCGCTGGAAGCTGCCCGTCAACGGTGAGTTCGTCGGTGCGACGGCAGATGCCGATCACGCGTACCTCGTGTGGCGCGAGGGCACCGGGCAGCATCCGACGTGGTGGCTCGGCGCCTACGACGGCACCTCGGGCGCGCAGCTCTGGAAGATCGACGCGGAAGGCTCGCTGGGATCTCCGGCGGCGCACGGTGGGCTCGTCTACGTTCCGTTCCTCACGCAGTGGCTGTCCATCGTCGACGCTCGCACCGGCAAGCAGCTGACGCGGTTGCGCGGGATCGACGAGCAGATCTCGACGGTCCGCACGACGAGCACCGACACCTACTTTGGGTCGAAGCAAGGTGTGTTCCGCCTCGACGTTCGCAGCGCATCCGGCAAGCGATCCGACGCGACCTACGGTCAGGTCAAGATTCCGCCGCAGCTCGATCGCACGACCTACGGCCGCGACGTCTACGACGCGGTGCAGTCCGGCTACACCGCCGCCGATCGCGCGCGCGTGCTGTTCACGACCGAGCCCTCGGAAGCGGGCCCGATGAAGTTCACGGGCGGTGGCTACGTGATCCACTACTTCCGCTACGTGTTCGGGTTCGGCACCGAAGGCGATCTGACGTGGGCCTATTCGAATCCACGCGACGAGCTCGTCGCGAGCGATCACACCGGCAAGGCGATCATCGCCGTCGCAGCGAGTGGAGACCTGGTCGCGCTCGATCCGAAGACCGGCGCGATCTTGGAGAAGTCCAAGCTCGGCACGACCGGGCGGGTGCTCGGTGCGACGTTCGATGCGGAAGGCTGGGCGCCACAAGCGCAGACCGAGAAGATCGAGACGATCTCGGCGCTCGTCGCGATCGCGCGCGATCACGACGCGCGGTTCGACAAGGTCAAGGAGCTCGCCGTGTCATCGCTCGCGAAGCTCCCCGGCGGTGATGTCACCAAGGAGCTCCTCGCGGTGCTCTCGGATGCGCGCGCGCCGCAAAAGCTCAAGGACACCGTCGTCAATCTGCTGATGACTCGCAAAGATCCGGCGAGCCTGCCGGTTCTCACCGCGCAACTTGCAACGCACAGCGACTTCCTCGCGAAGACCGAGCCCGAGTCGCTCGGTGCGGTTGCAAAAGCCATCGCGGGACTCGCGGGCGTCAAGCTCGATCCCGCGGTGGTCGCGCCTGCGCTTGCAGCATTGCAGAGCCACCTCGATGCACCGAGCACGCAGGTTCCGGATCTCGTGCTCGTGATCGACGCGATGGCCGCGATCGGCGGCGGCGCGGAACGTCCCGCGCTCGGCTCGCACCTGCTGCTCTATCACGCGGATGACGATCTCGGAGGCGATCCCGCTTGGGACAAGGCGATCGTGGTCGCGCTGCAGAACCACGGTGGACCCGGAGAACGCGAGCTGCTCCGGCAGGTCGCCGCCGATAAGCGCACCAAACCAGGCCTCTCCAGCATCATCAAAGACGCTGCCGCCGAGTGAGCTTAGGGCCGCGGTTGACAGGCTCTCCGATGCCCGTCACGCTGAGGGGCCGGTGGTGGGTCCATCGGCATGATGGCCGCACGGCATTTCAAGATCGTGATCTGTCGTGGGCCGGAGTGTGGCTTCCGTGGCTCCAGCGCACTTCATGAGGTGTTCCGATCAGCGCTCGAGGCCAATAGCGTCCGGGAGCGGGCCGAGCTGACCTGGCAAAGCTGTTTTGGGCGCTGTACGCAAGGCCCGAACGTCCTGGTTCGCGAGCTAACGTCCGAAACTCCGGCGCTTGGCAGTGGGTTTGCGACCTTGCCGGGCACACGCGGGGCCACAGCTTTGTATAATCGGATCGACCCATCGAGAGCGGAACGTGTTGTTGTCCTTCACGTCATCGGTGGTTCGATCATCCGCGAGTTTGTCGAGCGACCCGGAATTCTCCAATCTGTCCCCGTAGGATCCAAGCAGAAAGACAGTTAGTAATGGCGCGCCATTCGATCGTCCTCGTCGCGGCACTCGCGTTGGGTGGGTGTAAAGGTGAAACCGTCGTGAAGGCGGATCCACAGACCCAGCAGGATCTCGATGCCTGCAAGAAAAACGGAGAAGAGAAGGACAAGCGGATTGCCGCCCTTCAAGACGAGAATTCGGAGCTGATGCGCAAGGGCAGCTCCGAGATCGTGGTCTCGATCGAAGGCAATGCGCTGACGGTGAGACCCGGCAAGCCCGGAGAAGTCCACCAGGTCGACGACAAGGTCGTCGCGGCTGCCTCGAAGGAGTTCATCAACGTCGTCGCGAAATCGCGCGGCGCGATCCAGAAGTGCTACGAGCAAGCGCTGAAGAAGAACACCGGGTTGCAGGCCAAGACGGTGACGCTCACGGTGTCGGCGAGCTTCGCCCAGACCGGTGCCTACCAGACGTCGAACTTTGCACCGTCGCTCGGCGACACGTTCGACAACTGCATCAAGTCCGTGGCGAGCCACTGGACCTTGAACCCCGCTAACTCGCCGGCGATGACGTTCAAAGCGCAGGTCTCGCTAACTCCGTCGTGAGTCGCCTCAAGGAGCTCGAGAAACGGCTCAAGTCGGAGCCGGACAATCTCGGGCTCCGCGTGATGGTCGCCGGCGCGATGCGCGAAGCCGGCCGCTCGACCGAGGCCGTCGAGCTGTATCGCTCGGTCGCGCTCGCGTACCGCGATCAGGGTCGCCAGCAACAGGCCATCGCGGTGTGTCGCAGCATCCTCGAGATCGCTCCTGATGACTCCGGCTGCCAGGCGCTGCTCGGCACGCTCACTCCCGCGCAGCAGCCCGCGCGGCGCTCTTCGATCGAAGAGACGCCGCTGCCGCGCGCGGTCCCGTATCACGTCGCCGATCCGACCTCCGCGGCGGCGCGCGTACCACAACAGGACATCGACTCGGACGAGCTACCGGCGGTCGAGGGCGCGCGGACACGGCCGGGAGCGCTGGATCGGCCGTCGCTGACCGGGCTCGCCGAAGCCGCACGCCAGATCTCGGGCCTGATCAGCAACGAGCACGTCGACGTCTCCGAAGAGCTCGACACGCGTAAGGTCACCAAGATCGACACCGGCCAGCTCCGCAAGATCGCGGGACCGCCGCCGGCCTTCGACACCGGGCGGCACGCGTCGCACGACATTCACGAGATCGTCACGCCGATTCCGGGCGACGTCACCGATCAGCACGACGCGCTGACGCCGGTGCCTGCCGACAGCGAAGACGAGATGACCCAACCGCGCGAGCTCCCTCGGGGCACGACGAAGAGGTAGCGTTGGCGATTCGACGGGTGACCGTCAAATCTACCAGTATCCGCCACCTTGTCGCGCGTATTGACGTGTGACTGCGGCTACTTGCATGACAGGTCCGACCTTTGCTTTGGTCGGCCCCATGCGCAACATCGGACTCGCCAGCCTCCTCGCCGTCATGCTCGTTTCTCAGGGTTGCTATCTCGGACGCTCGGGCTCCGGCAAGAAGGTTGCTTATGCCGTCAACGGTGCATTGGTCGTCGGCGGTGTCGCGTTTGCCGCGACGCCTGCCGACACCCACTGCTTGGTCTGCATCCCGTACAGCACCATCGCGATCGTTCCGATCGCCCTTGGACTTGCTGGGTTGGTCCTCAATGCAGCGATCAAGAGTCCGTCGCAGGACGCGCCCGTGACTCCGCTATCTTCGTCCTCGACCTCGCCGACCGTCCGCTTGAACATCGGGCCTGGCCTATCCACCAAGTCGATCACGCTCGATCAATAACTAATTGCGTTTCGCCTTCAGGATCCGCTCGAGCGCCATACCCGCGGCGCGCGCCGCGAGCGACAGCTGATCGTCGAACGTGTGACGCAGGCGCTGCTCGCCGAACAACACGCCGACCACGCGTTCGCGGATCGAGATCGGGACGAGCAGGATCTCCGGCGGAACTGCGCCGAGGACAGCGGTCAAAAACGTGCGGCTCGCGGCGTCGTCGACCGGACCGCGATAGGGGAGGCGGGTGCCGACGACGTCTTGGAGCGTCGACGGTCGATCGAGGCGCAGCGTCGCCGTGGTCGATGCGATGCGAGGACTCGACGCAAACAGCGACAGCTCGCCCGCGCGCGCGGCGAAGAATCCGGCGCGGCGATGCGACTCGGCGAGGTGAGCGATCATGAGCCGGACGACTTCGTCTCGATCGTGGGCTTGATCGAGCGTGCGGACCAGATCGAGGACGCGCTGGATCGCGTCGTCGAGGGCGCGCGACAGGCCTTGCGGCGGCGGATCGAACGCGGGCGTCCCACGTTGCGCTTCGGGCGGGACGGGCGGCGCGACCATCAGCGGGGCGGATTCGAGGTTCGGTAGTGGGATAATTCCGGAGTCCGGATCCGCGCTGCCCGGAATCGCACCGAGGAGCGGAGGCGGAATCGTCGAGCCCGGCGGGCCCCAACCGTCGTCGACGGAATCGTAATCGATCCGGCGCTGTGCCAGATGCTCGGGGACGACCTCGGCCTTGCGTTCGGGAATCATGTCGTCGAGCTCGACGGCGCTCATCACGCTCGTCTCGTGTCCGCGATCGTCATCGTCGTCGTCATCGTCGGTCGCACTCGGTCGTCGTTCGACAACGCCGTCGAGCCTGATCTGGCCGCTTGGCAGCGGCGCACCCGCCACCGGCGCGGGCGCGATCTCGTCATCATCGTCATCGTCGCCGGCTGCGATCGGCGGCGCGGCGATCGACCCGTCCGAGGGCGTGTAGTCATCGGGCAGCGGAGCCGCCATGGTGTCGACCCGCGTCGGATCGTTATCGACCCGCGCCGTGCGCGCTCCGGTCGGTTGATCGTCGATGTCGCTCGGGATGCCGCCGCTGATCTCGCCGTCGGGCTTCGCGCGGGTCGCCGCCGTGTTCGCGCCGACGCCGACCTGCGTGCGGCGTTCGGGCCGGCGAGTCGTCGGCCCGGGCTTCTTCGCGTTGAGCACGACGACGTCGTCGTCATCGTCGTCGACGATCACCAGTGGCGAGGCGACGTTCGTCGGTGCATCGCTCGCGTCGCGCTTGCGATCGAGCATGATCGGCTGCGACTCGCCGCCGAGCTGTTCGATGATCACGACCGGTTCGCTGAGGTCTGGCTTGACCTCGATCGTGATGCCTGATGTCACCGCCTGATCGCGGGGATCGGCGACCCGCATCTCACCGGAGACGTCGGGCAACAGCTCGACCGACTTCGTGCGCGGCGGAGCGGTAAGGACCTCGTCGGCGATCACGATCGACTCTTCGGCCGTGACGGTGCGGATGGGTCCCGTCTTGAGCCCGATCTCTCCGGCGCGCGCGGCGAGCTCGGGCGGATCGGTCTTCGCCTTGCGCTTGCGCGCGGGGGCGGGCCGGCTCGGTCCCGTGGGATCGCCGTCCGGCTCTCCTGCTTCGATCGAGATCGTCGGCTCGCTGAGATCCGGCGGCACGCTCGTCACGATCGCTGCGTCGGTGTCGTCACCGATATCCGGATCGTCCCCTTCGGGGAGCGGCGGCTTGATCGACGATGCGCGGCGACTCGGAAGGCGAATCTCGCCCGAGATGCTGCGTGCGCGAGGTTGCTCTTCGGGCAGCGCGTCGCTCGCGGGATCCGCGTCGCTCTGCATCCGGCCCGCCGGCTCTGCGACCGGGCCGATCATGCGGTCGCGCGCGGTGACCTCGTCGAGCTCTTCCGATGGGCGCGATGTCTCGGGCGCGATCGCACGGTGACGCATCGCTGCGACCTGGCCGGTTTGCCCGCGCACGCGGGCCCGCACCGCCGCCTGCGCCGCGGCCGTCACGGCCGGCTGCGCCGCGTTCGGTTGCAACAGCTTCTGCCCGAGTGCCGTGACGTGACCGTAGTAGTGCGCGAGGCACCACGCGATCTGCATCTGCGTCGCGACCGCGCGCACGACGTAAGCGCCGGTGAAGAACCCGATCTCGTCGACCGCGTGGCGATCGGAGGGGTCGGACATTGCGACCGTCAGGTTATTGTCCTTGTCGATCGACACCGGGATCACCCGAAGCTCGATCGCCATGTCTTGCGGAATCGTCGCGATCACCTTGGTCGGCAGCCGCGCGAGGGTATTTGGGTTGACCTGCGGGACGAGCAGACGGCTCTTGTAAAACTCGGTCAGCGCGTCATCGCCGACAGCTCCGCCGGTCACGAGTTGTTCCCCCAGCGTTCCTCCGAGGGACTCGACGCGCGCACGCGCTTCATCCAGGGAGCTGGCAGAGACCAGACCCGACCGAACCAGTAGGGCGCCTGCGTCGTCGGCCACTAAGCAATACCAAGGACGGGACAAGCCCCCATCCGTCGGTGATCATGCGGACAGGGCTTGCCGGATGTCAACGCAGCGACGGATCTACCTGGACTACAATGCAACGGCGCCACTGTCGGAGTCCGCCCGCACGGCGATGACACAGGCATGGGCCGAGGTCGGTAACCCCTCATCGGTCCATGCGGAGGGCCGGGGGGCGCGGGATCGGGTCGAGCGCGCCCGGGCGCAGGTCGCGGAGCTGGTCGGGCGCCCCCGGGAACAGGTCGTGTTTACGAGCGGCGGCACCGAGGCCAATGCCCTCGGCGTGCTGGGATTGGCGGCGGAGGCCGAACGGCTCGGCAAGGGCCGGACCGTCTGTGTCGCGCCGATCGACCACCCGTCGCTGATCGGCGCCGCGCATGCCCTCGGGTCCCGCGGCTGGACGGTCCACATGCTCGAGGTCAATCCCGATGGCGTCGTCGAGCCAGCCGATCTGAGCGACTTCGGCCTGCTCCTCGTCAGCTTCGCCAATCACGAGCTCGGGACGATGCCCGACCTGCCGAATCTGATTCGTTGGGCGCACGCGCGCGGTGCTTTGGTTCACGTCGATGCGGTGCAAGCCGCTGGAAAGGTCGCGCTCGCCCTTGCCGGCGCGCACTCGATCGCGATCTCGGCACACAAGCTCGGAGGGCCGCAGGGCGTCGGTGCCCTCGCGATCGCGTACGACACCGGGTTACCCATCATCGCGGCGGGTCATCAGGAGCGCGGCCGGCGCCCCGGCACCGAGAACACGCTCGGCATCGTCGGATTTGGTGCGGCTGCCGCATCGGTCGAGCTCGCGGACTGGCCGCGTGTTGCGGAGCTTGCGGCCAGACTCGAAGCAGGTGTCCTCGCGATCGAGGGTGTCAGGATCCACGGCGCGGGCGCGCGCAGGGTCGGTGGAACCGTCAATGCGGGGTTTGCAGATGCGCTCGGCGAATCGATCGTCGTGGGCCTCGACCTCGAAGGCATCGCTGTCGCGACCGGCGCGGCGTGCACCTCGGGCAGCGTGCAGCCGTCGCCGGTGCTGCTCGGGATCGGGATGTCAGAGAAGGCAGCCCGCGAAGCGGTTCGGTTCTCGCTCGGGCAGGCGACAACCCAAGCCGAAGTCGACGCGGTCGTGCGCGTCCTGCCGTTGATTGTCAAACGAGCTCGTCTGTATCGGCCGTGATCGTACGTGAGGATCTCGTGGCTCCGGAGCCGCGGCGCTCTGGTAAGCCCGAGTTTCGGCTCGGCTTTGTTAGGCCGGAGCCGCCGAGGAACCCCGGCGGGGGGTTGGCGAGGTTGACGGGTTTGCCAGCAGCGCGGTAAGCCCACGGCATGCGTGACGTCGTCATCGTCGGTGCCGCCCGTACTGCCATCGGAAGTTTTCTCGGCTCGCTGTCGTCGGTTCCCGGACCGAAGCTCGGCGCGACCGCCATCAAGGCGGCGCTCGAACGCGCAGGTGTTTCGGGGAACGACGTCGGCCTCGTGCACATGGGCATGGTGCTGCCCGCCGGTGTCGGGCAAGCGCCCGCGCGCCAAGCGGCGCTCTATGCCGGGTTGCCGCAGAGCGTGCCGTGCGTGACCGTCAATAAAGTCTGCGGCTCGGGCCTCGAAGCCGTGCTCGGTGTCGCGCGCGCGATCGCCGCGGGCGACGTCGAGATCGGGGTCGCCGGTGGCATGGAGTCGATGTCGAACGCGCCGCACGTGCTCCGCAATTCGCGCAACGGCACGAAGATGGGCCCGCTCGACACCGCCGACTCGATGGTCGTCGACGGCCTGTGGGATCCGTACTCGAACCAGCACATGGGCAACTGCGCCGAGCTGTGCGCGAAAGACAAGAACATCTCGCGCGAAGCGCAGGATCAGTTCGCGGCAGAGAGCTATCGTCGCGCGCTCGACGCGCAGAAGCAGGGCTACTTCAAGGCCGAGATCGCCGCGGTGAAGATCGCCGACAAGAAAGGCGAAGTCTCGATCGAGGTCGACGAAGAGCCGGGCAAGGGCAACATCGAGAAGCTGCCTTCGCTGCGCACCGCATTCCAGAAAGACGGGACGATCACCGCGGGCAACGCGTCGTCGATCAACGACGGCGGCGCCGCGCTCGTGCTGATGTCCGCCGACGAAGCGAAGCGACGCGGCGCGAAGATCCTCGGCCGGCTCGTGTCGTGGGGCTACCACGCGCAGGCGCCCGAATGGTTCACGACGGCTCCGGCCGCCGCGATCCAGAAGGCGCTCGATAAGGCCCGAGATGGAGCGAACCGGCGAACGCCGGGGAGCGGGGACCGGTGGGACGCCAATAAGGTCGACCTCTGGGAGATCAACGAAGCGTTCGCGGTCGTCTCGCTCGCGAACAACCAGATGCTCGGCCTCGATCCGGCAAAGGTGAACATCTGGGGCGGCGCGGTCGCCCTCGGTCACCCGATCGGCGCCTCGGGCGCGCGCGTCCTCGTGACGCTGCTCCATCAGATGGCGGCGAAGGATGCGAAGACGGGGGGCGCGTCGCTGTGCATCGGCGGCGGTGAAGGCATCGCGCTGCTCGTGGAGAGAGCATGAACATCAACCGGCTCGGCGTCGTCGGTGCGGGCCAGATGGGGCAGGGGATCGCCCAGGTCGCAGCGCAAGCCGGGCTCGATGTGATCATCGTCGACGCGGCGCCTGACTTCGCGCAGGCCGGCATCGGCAAGATCAAGAAGACGCTCGATCGGCTCGTCGAGAAGGGCAAGATGGAGGCCGGTGCGCGCGACGCGACGATGACGCACCTCAAGGCCGGCGGCGCCCATCGCGATCTCAACGACTGCGATGTCGTGATCGAAGCGGCGCCTGAAAAAGAAGAGCTCAAGATCGCGATCTTCAAGAGCCTCGGCGAGGTCTGCCGCGACGATACGATCCTGGCGTCGAACACATCGTCGATCTCGATCACGAAGCTCGCGACCGCGTCGGGCCGGCCCGACCGCGTGATCGGCATGCACTTCATGAATCCGGTGCCGCTGATGAAGCTCGTCGAGATCGTGCGCGGCTTGCCGACCTCGGACGCGACGAACGAGACCGTCCTCGCGCTCGCGAAGCGGTTCGGCAAGACGACGATCGGTGCGCGCGATATTCCGGGCTTCATCGTCAATCGGATGCTGATCCCGCTCCTCAACGAGGCCTGCTACGGCCTCTACGAGGGACTCGGCACCGCCGCGGACATCGATACCGGCGTCCGCCTGGGCCTCAACCATCCGATGGGCCCGCTCGAGCTCGCGGATCTGATCGGCCTCGATACGTGCCTCGCGATCGCGGAGGTGCTGCATCGCGAGCTCGGCGATGACAAATACCGGCCGTGTCCGCTGCTGCGCCAGTACGTCGCGGCGGGCTGGCTCGGCAGAAAAGTCTTGCGCGGGTTCTACGAGTACGATCCGCAGGGCCAGAAGAAACTATGAGCTGCCTATGAGCTATCCGACCTTCGATACGATCAAGATCACCGTCGACGGCGCGCTCGCGATCATCACGATCGACCGGCCGACCGCGATGAACGCGCTGTCGAGCAAAGTGATCAGCGAGCTGACCCAAGCAAGCGCGGCGCTCGAGGTCTCGGCCGATGTTCGCGTCGTCGTGCTCACCGGCGCCGGTGAGAAGGCCTTTGTCGCGGGGGCCGACATCGCCGAGATGCAGGAACTCACGCCCCACCAGGCGCAGGCGTTCGCGGAGATGGGCGGTGCGCTCGGCGAAGCGATCGAGAAATCGGAGAAGCCGTGGATCGCGGCCGTCAACGGTGTCGCGTTCGGCGGCGGCTGCGAGCTCGCGCTCGCGTGTGACTTCGTCTACGCGGCCGAGACTGCGAAGTTCGGTCAACCCGAGGTCAAGCTCGGCGTCATCCCGGGCTTCGGTGGCACGCAGCGGCTCCCGCGGCGCGTCGGGATCGCAAAGGCCAAAGAGCTGTGCATGACCGGCGATGCCGTCACGGCGGCAGAGGCGCTGCGGATCGGCCTTGCCGACGCGGTGTTCCCGGCGGCCGAGCTGATGCCGAAGGTCAAAGAGCTTGCCGGGCGGATCGCGGCCAACGGCCCGCTCGCCGTCGCCGAGGTCAAGCGCCTGATCCATCAGGGCCAATCGACGACGCTCGAAGCCTCGCTCGCGCTGGAGCAGCGCAGCTTCGGCCTGATGTTCGCCACGTCCGATCAACGCGAAGGCATGGCGGCGTTCCTCGCCAAGCCGCGCCGCGCCGCCAGCTTCAAGGGCCAGTAGTCATGAACTTCACGCCGACCGAAGAACAACTTGCGGTGCAGAAGACCGCGCGCGAATTTGCACAGAACGAAGTCCTGCCGAAGGCGGCCGAGATCGATCGCGAGCATCGTCATCCGGCCGAGCTCGTCAAGCGCATGGCCGAGCTCGGGTTCCTCGGGATCGCGATCCCCGAGACGTACGGCGGATCCGGGTTCGATCATGTGTCCTACGCGCTCGCGATGGAAGAGATCTCCCGCGCGTGCGCGTCGACCGGCGTGATCATGAGCGTCAACAACTCGCTCGTGTGTGATCCCATCTATCGGTTCGGCACCGAGGCGCAGAAGAAAGAGTGGCTGACGCCTCTCGCGTCCGGAAAGCTGCTCGGATGCTTCGCGCTCAGCGAGCCCGAGGCCGGCTCCGATGCCGCCGCGCAGAAGACGACCGCCGAGAAGCAGTCGGACGGGACGTGGATCCTGCAAGGCACGAAGAACTGGATCACGAACGGGCCCGTCGCCGACGTCTGCGTCCTGTTCACGATGAACGACAAGGCCGCCGGTCACAAAGGCATCACCGCGTTCATCTTGCCGATGAAGACCAAGGGCGTGCGCTGCGGGACTCCCGACGAGAAGCTCGGCATTCGAGGGAGCAAGTCGTCGCAGATCTTTCTCGATGACGTTCGGCTCCCCGCGGACGCGCTGCTCGGGGAAGTCGGCGGCGGGTTCAAGATCGCGATGTCGACGCTCGACGGCGGCCGGATCGGCATCGCAGCACAGGCCCTCGGCATCGCGCGCGCAGCTCTCGAGGATTCGCTCGCATACGCGCAGCAGCGCCGCACGTTCGGTAAGGCGATCGTCCAGCACCAGGCGATCGCCTTCAAGCTCGCGGACATGGCGACCGAGATCGACGCCGCGCGCCTGCTGACCCTGCGCGCCGCGTATCTCAAAGATCACAAGCAGCCGTACGGCAAGGAAGCCGCGATGGCCAAGCTCTACGCGTCCGACGTCGCGAACCGCGCGGCGCGCGAAGCGATCCAGATCTTCGGCGGCAACGGCTACGTCACGGAGTACCCTGTCGAGCGACACTTCCGGGACGCGAAGATCACGGAGATCTACGAGGGCACGAGCGAGATCCAGAGACTGGTGATCGCCGGGCACCTCGCGAAAGGTGGATGACCATGGTGAACAGCTTGAGCCAGTGTCTTGTTGTGTGTCTGTTGGTGGTCGGCTGCGGTGGTCACAAGCATGACGACACGACGGCCGAGGAGCATGGCCCGAGCGTGCTCGGCGTCGGCGGCGGCCCGGTGCGCGACGACAGCGCGAACATGATCCCGCCCGAGAAGATGGACGAGGTCAATCAGAACCTAAAACGCAAGAATCCCGTGATCTCGCGCTGCCTCGCGAACGCGATGGAGAACAAGGACGTCCCGAAAGGCACGCGCGGCAAGGTCACGCTCGAGATCATGATCGCGCCCTCGGGCCACGCCTCGAGCGTCAAGGTGATCAAGTCCGACATCACGGCCGATGTCGTCCTCAATTGCGTGAAGAAGCACGTCGAAGAGATCGCGTTCCCCGAGTTCCAGAAGCAGTACGAGACTTCGTATACGTATTCGATGGAAGCGAACTGATGCCTAGAGCAGTGATGCCGCGGAATCTCCGGAGGGGGATCCCCCTCGCGATGCTCGCGGCATGCGGTGGTGGTAGCGCGCCGCCGCCCGCCAAGCCGGCGGAGCCGGTGAAGCCGCACGCGACCCGCGTGCCGGTCGAGGACGGCGAGCAAGAAGACGGGGTCACCTTCGTGACGAAGCACGGGCGCATGGAGCAGGCCGCGATCCAAGCGGGGCTCGCCCCTCACACGACCGAGCTCTCCGATTGCTACACGACGCGCGTCGGCCGGCGGCGCTGGCTCGGTGGTCACGTGCAGATCCACTGGGACATCGGCGCCGATGGCACGATCACCTCGGTAAAGCTCTTGGAGAGCGATCTCGGTGCATGGGCCGTCGAGAAGTGTCTCGTCGAGGTCGCGAAGTCGGCATCGTTCGACCGGCCGATCGGCGGACCCGCGGACTTCATGATCCCGCTCGATTTCTCGGGCAAGGGCAACACGCACGCGATGGACGAGGACGAAGGCCTCAAAGCGGTCGGCGGCCAGCTCGTCAAGCTCGATGCCTGCAGCAAGACGGAGCCCGCACCGGACGACGTGGTCGTCACGGTCTACGTCGGACCGCACGGGAAAGCGCAGTCGGTTGGATTCTCATCGGCAAAGACCGAGATCACGGAGAAGTGGGCGGAGTGCGCGGAGAAAGCAGCGATGGCGTGGCGGCTTCCGGATCCGCACGGCGTAGTCGCCAAGCTGGCGATCCGCTACCGTCCTCGATGAAAGGCTAATGGATTTTTCTCCGACAGAGGAGCAGCTGCTCGTTCGAGACACCGCGCATGATGCGGCCGAACGAATGCTCGCGCCGTCGGCCGCCGCACGAGATGTCTCGGGTGAGTTTCCGGTTGCCGAGCTTCGCGCGCTCGGCAAGCTCGGCCTCCTCGGGATCGCGGTGCCCGAAGAGCTCGGAGGCGCCAACGCAGGGCACGTCGCCTATTCGCTCGCGCTCCAGGAGCTCGCACGCGGCGATGCCTCGGTCGCGGTAGCGGTCTCGGTGACAAACATGGTCGCCGAGCTGATCGCGACGTATGCGACTCCCGAGCAGGCCAAGCGCTGGGTGCCTCCTCTGGTGAACGGTGACCTCGTGTGCGGCGCGTTCGGTCTGTCCGAGCCAGAAGCCGGGAGCGACGCCGGCGCGATGCGCACCGTCGCGGAGAAGACACAGACCGGATGGCGGCTGTCTGGCACCAAGCAATGGATCACGAGCGGCGATCACGCGGGCGTGATGATCGTCTGGGCCGTCACCGATCCGGGGGCAGGCAAGGCGAGCATCAGCGCGTTCATCGTGCCGGGTAACGCGAAGGGGCTCACGGTCGCCCGGCTCGAAGACAAGATGGGAATCCACGGATCGTCGACGGCGCAGCTCGTTTTCGACGGTGTCGAGCTCGGCGATGAAGCGATGCTCGGAGTGCGTGGCCGCGGGTTTGCGCTGGCGATGGTCGCACTCGACGGCGGACGGATCGGCATCGCCTCGCAAGCCGTCGGCATCGCCCGCGGTGCGCTCGAATCGGCGATCCGCTACGCCGGCGAGCGCAAGACGTTCGGTCAGCCGATCATCAAGCATCAAGCAATCGCCGCGATGCTCGCGGATGCCGCGACGTGGCTCGATGCCTCTGCGCTGATGGCGCTACGCGCCGCTTACCTCAAGCAGGAGCAGCAACCGTTTGCCCAAGCAGCGGCGATGGCAAAGCTGTTCGCGACCGAGCACGGCTGGAAGATCTGCGACATCGCGCTGCAAGTGCACGGCGGCTACGGCTACGTCCGCGACTTTCCGGTCGAACGAGCGCTTCGCGATATCCGGGTGACGCGGATCTACGAAGGTACCAGTGAGATCCAGCGGATCGTCATCTCGCGCAACTTGCTAAGAAGTAGCAGCTAGCGCTAAGCAGTTGGCATGTCCGACCGCAAGCTCCGCATCCTCGTCGCCAAGCCCGGTCTCGACGGTCACGATCGAGGTGCCAAGGTCGTGGCACGCGCGCTCGCGGACGCCGGGTACGAGGTCGTCTACACCGGCTTGCATCAGACGCCCGAGATGATCGCAGCGGCGGCCGTGCAGGAATCGGTGGATGCGGTCGGGCTGTCGATCATGTCGGGCGCGCACATGACCCTGTTTCCGGCGGTGATCGACGCGCTCAAGGGTCGCGGCGCGGGCGACGTCGTCGTGTTCGGCGGAGGCATCGTCCCGAAAGACGACATGCCGAAGCTCACCGAGATGGGCGTCGCGAAGGTGTTCACGCCGGGCGCGAGCACGAACGAGATCGTCGAGTGGGTCGAGACGTTTCTGCGGCCGAAGGTCGCATGATCCGCGCGCGCAAGGCATGTTGGCTCCTCGCTACGATCGTCTCGGCGTGCGGGCACCCGAGCACAGCGCCGGTGTCGACGCCGTCGGCCACTCCAGCAGCGTCGGCGATCACCCCGGACGCGACCGAGGCGAACCAAGACGAGAAGCTAGCGGCGATCCAGAAGGCGATGAACGAGCTCGATGAAGCCGCACGAGGCTGTTGGGGCGTCGCGGCGGTCGATCGGTTCGATATCGAAGGCGAGCTCGCGGCGCAGATCGAGATCGGCAAGACGTCGGCGCAGACCACGATCCTTCGCGACACGGCGCACACGCCGAAGTTGTCTGCGTGTCTCGTGCAGTTGCTTGACCAGTACCACTGGGCGCCGCCGCTCCACGGTCAGACGATCCAGTTGCCGTTCAAGTTTCGCGCGCCCGACGGCCAGAGCGTCATCGATCGCCGCTTCGTGCCATTTGCAGGGCAGGGCAAGGTGTCCGTTGCGGTGGTGCTCGACGAGATGAACA
>JAQBQF010000016.1 GCA_028287115.1 Myxococcales bacterium | reverse complement strand
AGTGTGACCTCGTTACCAGCCCTTGACGGTTCCAACGAGAGTCGCGTTGGCGACAAGCGAGATGAGGCGCTGCATTGGAGGTTCTCCTAAGACTCGGGGACTGACGGCAAGAGGAGTTATACCCCTTTCGGGGGAGAATTCAAGAGTATGAATGAGGTTTTTTCACAGGATCCGCCAAAGTCGCGTCGCGATCTGCTTCTTGTGGGGTGGGTCGGGCTGCTGGTCCTCGCGGCTTCCGCCGTCACTGTCGCTCTGGTCGAGACTGGATACACGGTTGGCCACCCGATAGCGGTCGTGGTGTTGGGGGTCTTGGCGGTACTCGCCGAGCGGGAAAGCATCCGACTTGGGCCTGCCATCGAGGTGTCCGTGGCCTCAATCCTCTGTATCTTCGCCGCCGTCGTCTTCGGGCCGCTTCCGGCCATAATCATCGGCGGAGCGGGTCTGCTCGCGGATCTTCCGCGGCGTGACGGAACGCAGCCATTTCTTCGATGGATGACCTGGACGTCGATCCGGGTCATTGTCGTCGGCGCTGCCGCGGTCGCGGCGATGGCGGTATTGGCAGCAGTTCATCGCGACTTCTGGGGCATTTTTGCGGCCGTAGCTGCGGCATACGTCGTGGAAACTGTTGCGGACGTGGCGCTGACTTTGGTGGCGCCAGCGATCCGTGGTACTGGCTCCTGGCTTGACAGCGTGCGTTCTGTCGCGCCGCCGCTACTTGCGAGCGTGCCGCTTCAGGCCCCAATGGTCGCAGTGCTGGCGTACTCGTACATCAACATCTCGCCGGGAAGCGTTGCGTTGTTCGCGATCCCCGCGGTTGCAGCTCAGCGACTCCTCCTGCTCTACCGCCAGCAACGCGAAACAGCCGAGGCATTGGGCTCGGCTAACGCGCGGCTCGCGAGGGCGAATCTCTCCTTCGCAACGGCGCTGGTCGCCACCTTGGACGCGCGAGATCGCTACACGGCGGGTCACTCGGCGGCAGTGGCGATCTATGCCCGAGACATCGCAAAGCGAATGGGGCTTACAGCAGAGGAGCAGGGACTCGCGCACCTTTGCGGTCTCGTGCACGATGTCGGAAAGATCGGTCTGGCTGCTGGTCTGCTCGAAAAGCCGGGAGCGCTGACGCTTGAGGAGCGGCGTCAGATGGAGCAGCACTCCACGATCGGCGAGCGGATCCTCGCCAACGTCGACGACTACGGCGAGATCGCGGCGATCGTCCGTCATCACCACGAGCGCGTCGACGGTTTGGGGTACCCGGACAAGCTCGTCGACTCTGAGATTCCGATGATCGCGAGAATCATCGCCGTGGCTGACGCATACAACGCCATGACCTCGGACCGACCCTATCGCGACGCAATGCCGAGCCGGGTTGCCCGACTCCGACTTGCCCAAGCCGTCGAGAGCCAGTTCGACACGTCGGTGGTAGCAGCCTTCGAGGCCGTTCTGGCGACAGCGGATGAGGCCTATCGAATGGGAACTAGGGCGGATTTTTCGCTTGCAGCGTCACATTCCGAAGGCCGGCAGCCTGCGACTGCAGAGATCGCGATCGCCGCAGCTTATTAGCAGCAACTAGACCGTAGGCTCGTCCAGAGACGTACGCGCCATTTCGGCTCGCGTGTGAACTCCGAGCTTCTCGAAGATGTGGCGTACGTGCACCTTCGTCGTCGATTCGCTGATGAATAGCGTGCGAGCGATCTCCTTGTTGCTTCGGCCTTGCGCGATCAACTCGTAGACGTCACGCTCGCGTGGCGAGAGCCGCTCGTGTCGTCGTAGTACGCGCGGCATCTGAAGCCCTGCTCGCCGACCGAGGTCGACGTCCGAAGAGCCGCTGAGCAACAGCGTCATGACGCGTGCGCAGGCCTCGTTCGTAGAGCCGGCGCGACCGAGGTCAGGAAACACTCGCGCGGCAGTCACGATGGAATCGAAGTGTCCCTCTTCTGCGGTTCGCAGGAGCACTCTGGCGCAACGGCTGTTCGCATCTTGATCACCTTGCTGAAGCGCGATGATCGCGGCACCTAGGGCGCAAAGGAACTTCACGCCGATGTACTCCTGCCTGAATGTTGCCACTCGAAACGCATCCTCGGCACTCCGTATCTCTCCGAGTGCAGCAAGTACGAGTCCGCGGTACCCGAAGTACTCCCCGCTGAGCGCGCGAGAGAGCGATTGGGCCGGCTCGCGTTCCAAAAGGGCAGATGCGCGCGGTAGGTCGCCCGACGCGATCCTCAGTCGCACCTCCTGGAGTTGGATATTTGCGAGGACATGTGCCGACGCGTGGTCGGCCCGATCTGCGAGGTCGCCCAGCGTCCGTTGCGCCGCGGAGAGCTTCCGTAGGCCGATGAGTGCGCTGGCTCGAGTTACTAGTGCGTGATCGACGACAAAGTCGAGTCCAGATGATCTTGCTTCGGTAAGTAGGTCCTCGGTCAGAGTCAGGGCACGCTCGTATTGGGCAAGCAAGACCACGAGGTGCGCGAACACGTTGAGAAGAGCTGTCGCCAAGAAAGGATCGCGTACGTGAGGGAGAAGCGCTCGCGCGAGCTCGCATTTCTCCGCGGCCGTTCGCGCATCTCCGTCGGCATTCATCGCCAATAGCGCGTGCGCATGAAGGATGCGAAGGGTGTGATCGGGCCGTTCGTCGCCTAGATCGCTGAGACGGTCCAAGATGGCGCGAGCCTTGGAAGTTGAACGCTCTGAAGCGCTCGTAAACGCGACCCACAGCGCCGTCGTCTGTAGCTCGATCACAGCCGTTGTTGAGTAGGCGAGCTCGGCATATTTTGTTACGGCGTCGCGGTCGTCGCAGAAATGGGCAGCTCGAGCGGCGACGATGTATGCGGACGCAGAAGCGTTCCCATGACCCAGCCGCTGGCCCGCTTCCGCACCGAGTATCTGCGCCTTGGGATCGTCGCGATCTCGTAGAGCGATTTCGGCTTCGGCGAGGAGCAGCATCGGATCACGCACGTCGTTTGCATGTGCCAGATCCACCCAACGTCTCAGCGTCGCGATGCGTCCCGCCGCTAGGAGGTCGGATAGAGCTTGTTCGATGGTCGAGCCAATCAGATCCGGAACGGGAAAGCGCTCGAGCGCTGCGAGGCACTCGTCCCACAGCCCGTCGGCCGCAAGCACCCCGACAATGCGCCGGACGCTGGCCTCGATGCTTTCTGGAAGGCGATCGAGCTGCTCGAGGAGGAACGCCCTCAACAGCGGATGGATCTCCAGCCGTCCGGACTCCGGGCCCAAGAAACCGTGCTCCCAGGCAGCCGCGAGGATTGCATCGTGGCCGTCTCCCAGCACTTCGCGCGCGACGTCGGCGTTTGCGTCCGC
>JAQBQF010000304.1 GCA_028287115.1 Myxococcales bacterium | reverse complement strand
AGCGAAGCGGCGGTCGCGCGCAAGCTCGGGATCGCGCGGCAGGGTCTCCACGAAGCGCTGCACGGAACGACGCGCGGCATCCGTCTCGCCCATCTCGACAACTTCGCCGAGTGCGAAGGCATGACCGCCGAGCAGGTTCTGAGGGAACTGCTTGGGCTCGCTCGGAAGAAGTAGCCGCGACCCATTCCACCCAAGGAGGCCCGTTATGTCGAAAAACAGATTCAGCCAGATCCGACGCCTGAAGGGGGAATCCGTTGCTGCGGGAAATGCGCGCGCAAGTCGAGGCTACCGAGAGCAAGCCCTCCAGTTGAAGAAAGAGCAAGGTCTCTGGAAGCCCGCCGAGCAGCACGAACGGGAAACGGGAAAGCGCGGCCGGAGCGACTGATTCACGGCTTTCTGGATTCACGAATCTCCGTCGAGTTGCAGCGCATCTCCGGATCGGGCAACGATCGAGCAACGAAAGCTATGTGATAGCTTCGAGATGGAGCGATTACAGAATACCGTTCGGCATTCGCTTCTCCTCGGGAGTATCTCAATCACTTGGAACAGGGCA
The DNA here is from genome assembly GCA_028287115.1 of Myxococcales bacterium. Taxonomy (GTDB): domain Bacteria; phylum Myxococcota_A; class Polyangia; order Haliangiales; family Haliangiaceae; genus JABFXX01. The sequence goes on along the minus strand of JAQBQF010000304.1, from coordinate 7,547 downwards.
TGGTCACGTCGCGCCGTTCAGGCTGACGAGGGCGGCGTAGCGCTACGCGCGCATAGCGCTGTTACACTCATGCAACGGTGGACTGGGCAAGGTCGCTTATCACGCAGGGCTACGTGCACTTCCGCCGCCTCGTTCCCGACGAGATGGTAGAAGCCGCACGAGCGCTGATCGAAGAAGATCTACGGCATAACTACGACGCCACGCGCGAGGACGAGTACAGCAGCGGCACATACTGCCCGGCCATCCTCGACGCAGCCGCCATCACGGACCTGCTCCATCGCTCACCGGTGCGCGGTATCGTCGATGCTGCCCTTGGATTCGAAGCGATGAGACCGAGCGGGCCACAAGTGGCCATCCGATGGGCGCACAATGTTGACCGCGAGTTCCCGCCTGAACCACACATCGACGCCGTCTTGCCGGATCGAATCGCGAACTTCACCGCGACCGTCGGCATCTTTCTGACCACGACGCCCCGCACGTTCGCCGGCAACCTGACGGTGTGGCCCGGCACGCATCGGTCGTACGAGGCCGCGTTTCGCCAGCGTGGGCCGCGCTCGGTGTTCGAGCCATTGCCCGAAATCGACCTCGGCAAGCCGCATCAACTCCTTTGCGAGGCCGGCGATGTCGTCGTGATGCATTGGTCGCTCGCGCATAGTGCCGCCGTCAACACGTCAGATGTTGATCGGCTCGCGGTGTACTTTCGCCTCGGCTTCCCAGAACTCGACGCCGACACGGTCCCGGATCTGGGCGAGGGCCGCTGGCAATACCTCGCGAACCTCTGGCGCGGATGGCGGATCGCTGATTCGAGCTGATTCACGGTGGCAATCGGTCGTGCCGTTCACGCTGACGATCCTGAGTGCGCGCGTAGGCTCGCTGTAGCACTACGTCGGCCGATACCGTCAGCGCGTCTGCGCTTGCGGGGTCGTGACGCGCTCGGCGGCGAACGTTGAGGTCGCCTTCTGCTCCACATAGGTGGCCGCAATCGTCATCTGGTTGCCGTGAACGGTGTAGCGATGAATCTTCAACGGCTTGCCCTTGACCGAGTACGTCTCTTCGAACGTGTTCGCGTCGATCCTGTTTATCGCGATGGTGCCGCCGTTGGGGTCGTTCTTCACAGGCACCGCGCGGCCGTCGAACTTCGCGGTGTATCCGTCGCCCATCGGCGACGACATGATCAGGCCGTCCACGGTGGACTGGAACGTGATGAGCATGCCGGTGTCGCTTTGAACGTCAACTTTTTCCAGGCGCCAAAGGCCGGCAACCGCGTGCGCCCCCGCAGGTGCGGCGCCCGAGCGCGAATGCGTCAGTACGACCCTGACTGGTCCGCCGCGAGGCGGATATTCGGTGTAGTGGATGGTCAACGTCCTGGCGTCGGCCGAGACGGTCTGCACCCGCTCGACGGCCAGCTTGCCGCTGCGCTTGGTTGTGAGCTTGACGCTCTTCGCGTCGATGACGGTCACGGCCATCGTCTCCGGTTCGCTGCCGATACTGGGTACTGTCTGATCGATGCCGTCGGCTTTGATGTCGATCTTTGGGTCGCACGTGGTGCACTTGTAGCGCCCGTTGGCGACTGACTGGTCCCAAGGCTTCGGATCGAGCTGCGCGCTGTTGGAGTCGATGCGCCACGTGCCGTCGAACGGACCGGCCCACGCCGGCAGCGGCAGCAGCACGAGCAGCGCGATAGCTTCGATGACGATCTTCATTACCCAGGACCGTACTACGACGCCGGGCTCGCGGCGATCTTGGCTCGCTCGAAGTCGCCATCGCTGCGGTTGCACCCTCGGCGGCTCCGATCAGATCGTCTGATCACGACTCGTGAGGATTGCCCTGCTTCATTGCCATGCTCGCGTTCGCGCGCTCGATCGCTTCTTTCCAGTCAGGTTTCGCCTTCAGAGCGGCATCAAGAAAGCGCTGCGTGTTCTGCTTCTTGATCTGGATCTCGATCCGAGAGTTATTGAACGACGAGAGAATCTTGTCCCTCATCTCTTCCGCCGTGCCGCTCAGTGGCGGCGCCGCGAACGGATGCGCAACGAAAGTGTCGTACGTGCCTCCACCCTTCAACGGCACGGCCCACGGCAGAAACATTCCGCCCAAGGCCATGTTCGGATCCGCCTTCATGGCCGTGTTCACGATCACCCGCGCGGTCGGTGTTAGCCATGCGATCGCCGCTTCGGCCATATTCATCAATTCAGCTGCCTCATCGATAGCCGGTCCCACGATGAAGGGACCATCTATCTCGAATTCACCAAATGAGATGACGCCGCGATAAGCGAGCGGAGGCGCCTTCACATTCGCCCCGATCGACATGATCGAAGCCGTAAACAGCGCGGCCAACGCGACTTCGGCCCATCGGTCGTGAACGTCATCCGTGGCGCCCTTCATCCGGGCGCCGATAACAATCGTGTCTGACAGGAATGTCGTCGATACTTCTGGATGCAACGTGAGGCCGGACTTTGCAGGAACGCCCTTCATGAAGCCGCCCACCGTAACTTCCGCTATCCGCGGCATGAGTTTCAGTTTCTCCAGGACTTCAGGATGTCTCTTCCAGATTCCCTTGAACCCGAGAGCGTCCAACATGACAACTGCGCCGGTATTCATGGCTCCCGACGGTACGCGGGGATCGTCATGCGAGCCAGTTTTGGGCGTGACACGTCAACCGAGCTACGATAGCGGACATGGAGACGCCGGATCCGCCCGCACCGGAACAGCCAAGCGAAGAACCGACGACGACGCCCAAAGCCGAGCAGCCAGCGGCGGCGCCGCGCGATCCGACGGTGGACCGGCTCTTCTGGGGCGTAACCATCGCCGTCGCCGTTGGTGTCTTGGCGTTCTTGTTGGTGCCCTGGGGACCGCTCTACGTGTCGATAGAAGTGATCGACGCGGCCGTTCTTCTCGGCTGGGGTGCGCTCGATCTCAATAAGTACCGACTCGATCCGAACGATAAGATCCATCTTCGTGACGGCGTCCTGTTGATGTCCCTTGGCGCGCTCACAATCGCGGCGGTGATCGCCGGAGTGATGCGCGATGCCCCCCGCTCACTGAGCGGCCGGCAGCAAGCGAAGATCGCGGATGCCGTTCGGTCGATCAGCGGCACGGAAGTCCGCCTCTGGTGGCAAGCGCCCGACGAAGACGCTGACCGCTTGGCGAATCAATTCAAAGCTGCTTTTGAAGCGGGTGGCCTGCACGTCGATCCGAGGCCTGCAATGCCGTTCGGTGGAGTGCGCGGCGGGATCGGCGTCACGGTGCCGGACGACGAAAAGAAGAAGGCGGTCTTTCAGCGAGTATTTCAAATCGCCCGAATGCAGGCTGATGGTTCACTCTCCAACAAGAATAAGTTCGTCGAGATTTGGATCGGCCCAAAGCCGCACTAAATCGTCGCGCCCGTGATCGACAATCGAACAGACCATGGGCGACGTCATGAGCAACAGTCGTACCGTCTGTGCTCTCGGCGGGAACAACGCTATCGGAGCGAGGAGCGCTATCGAGATTCGCGTCCCAGTGTCGGGTTTCGAGGCAGTCCCTGCTGACGAAACCAACAGGGGCGTCGAACCTCGCAATCGTCATTCACCACACGCGCATGAGATACGCGTTCAGGCGCACACCCTCGGATCGGTTCTCTGCCATGAACTCGAGGTAGCCATTTACGATCAGCTGAAGACTCCCCGCGCTCGCGCGTAGCCCCGGGCCGAGTCCCGCAGCCTGCTCCAGCGAGCCGGGCACGACGCGCCCATTCGCCTGGCTTTCGGTGATCTGTCGCAGAAAGTAGCCGGCCACGCCCACGCGCAACCATGGAACGACTACAACCGAAACAGCGCCGTTGAAGTGAATGGCCTGTCCTGGTTGGATGCTCGTCGCCTGGTAGCCGGGGCCCGGCGCGTGGTTCGTCGAGTTCCACAGGTAGTGTAAGCGCCAGCTCGTTTCGATCCGGTTCGTCGCAAGCCAGGTGAAAGCGTAGGACGGGTTCACGCTCCAGATGTTGTTCCCTGCATTCACGAGCGCGCTTCTATCGTAGTCGCCGGTCGGCGCGACGATATCGAGGTCGAGTCGCTGAAAGAACGCGCGCCCGAGGATGTGGACAGTTGGTGCCTGCCATACGAGCGGGCTAAAGGCGATATCGCCAATGCCTGTCGTGCTCCCATTTCCGGCCGGGGTCGCGAGGCGGACGTACACGATGGGCAGTAGGATCTCGGCTCCGAAGAAGCCTCCGAACACCTTCACCGGAACGAGGTAGGCCACGTGCGTGACCGACGCGAGCGCGAAGATCGAGTTGGTCTCCGCGATGGGGACGCCGCTCGCATCGCGGAACCGGTGCGCGTCGTACACCCCGATGGTTTCGTGCACCAGTATGCCCGGGCCACCTAGTCCGTCCATGAAGCTCGACGCGCCTAGATTGACTGGCGGAAGCGCGATGTGTTGCTGAGCCACCGCGTATGCAGGGCTCATTGCGCACAACGCAATCATCAACGCGGCGACGCGACGGACCAGGCCACGGCTCACGTACGGCCCGTCGATGCGGAGTACTCGCTGGATCACGAGATCAATGGACCTCGACTTCGTATCACCCAGCGCCTGTACGCCCGCCGTCGCCGCGGTCACGCTGGTTTGTCGACAAAGACATAGAGGGCTCGAATGCGTCCGCCTTCGACATGGGCAACGTCGGTGCCCGTCACGACGACCGTTCCGTCAGGGAGCTGGCCCTTCCAGAGGAGCTTGCCCATGTCGTGGTTCTCCGCCACCGCCGCGAGTACGAACGTGAGCTTCGGAGGAAGCACGCCCAAGAGTTGGGTCACTGCCCCAACGATCGCCTCGGTCCCCGAAAACTTCCCCTCGTCCTCGTAAAGGATTGCGTCCGGCGCATAGAGCTCGTGGATGGCTTGTTTCCGGCGAAGAGCATCGTGCTCGTTGAACACTCGCTTGAGGTTGGCTTGCAACACCTGGCTAGCAGTCGTCATGGTCGTCGCCTCCTCTCGTTTTCACTCAACGGGCGTGCGCGTACAGGTAGATGAAGACACCACGTGCCCAGTCGTGATTGGTTGTTCGCCTGCCCAGCTTGTCAGTCGACAATCTCGGCAATTGTTGCCGCGGCGGCGTCAAGCCTCTCCCGTCGCGCCGCAGCTGAAACGTGAGGATCGCGCTCAGAACATCCCGTTTGAATTGGCGCGCGGTATGTTCGGCCCAAGCATCGGGGCCGAGTTCTTGGGATCGCCCACGAATTGGAGTGTGTCCCAGTGCTCGACCGCTTTGCCGTCGGCATCCATTCGGTAGATGTCGACACCGGCGATGCCCGTGTCGGCGAGATCGTCGTGGAACAGGTTGATGAAGTTCACGTGAGCCCAAACCCAGTCGCCCACGGCAATGATCTTGTGGACGACAACGCGCGCTCCTGCTCGCTCTCGGGTGATCTTGCCGAAGAACTGACCGAGCGCAACGGAGCCGTCCGCAATCAGCGGGTTGTGCTGGATGTATTTGGCGTGGAGGTGTTTGGCCGTGCCTTCCTCTGACTTCTTCTTGTTGATCATGAGTTCGTAGAGCTCGAGAACGTTGTCCTTGTTGCGGACGGCGCGACGGTCGTTGGGATCGACGATCTCAATCATGAGTACTGGCTCCTTCTCGTTTTGGGTTAGGCGGGTGCGAGGCTTTCAAAGCCCCGCGAGTTGAAGACGAAGCGCGTCCAGCTCGGCGTCAGACTTCTCGCGGACGAGCCGCAGAATTTCGTCGGCGTCCGCGCCAACGGGCGCGATGCTCGGCGGCGGCACCTGCTCGGCCAGCTCAACCACTCTCTCAGCGGCGGAAGCGGAATCGAGACCGCTGTTCTGCATTCCGTTGAGGGCGGCGACGAAGGCTCCGAACGTCTGACCATAGAGCTCGCGTTGCTCAGCGGTCATCCCATCCGCAACGCTGGCGAGGGCTGCGGCCGTTTTCGCGGGACCGCCGGTTCTCATATTACCAGCCGCCGCGATCACGACGTCGATGCCGAAGCGCTTCAGCTCGGCGCGATAGACCGTTGCAAACACCTCCATCGCTGCCTTCGATGCGCCCGATGGTCCGTTGAATGGAAGCGGAAGGCTGGCAGTCCACGTGCTGACCTGAACGATGCGACCACGCGACTTCCGAAGCGTCGGAAGGAACGCGTTCATGACCGAGAGCGCGCCGAACACGTTGACGTCGAATTCGCGCCGGATGGCGTCGAGAGGGAGTACCTCAATCGGCCCGGGAGTCAGGACGCCGGCATTGCTAATCAGTAGATCGAGACCACGCGCACCGACGGCGGTCGACACACTACCGGCCCAGGCCCTCACGTCCTGCTCTTTCGTGATGTCGCAACGCGCTAAGGTGACGCGCCCGCCCGAGGCGTTCTTCAGGTCCTCGAGCTCCGTTTGACTGAAGGCTGTTCCAAAGACCACATATCCTTTCTTTGCCAGCTTCAACGCAATGTCTCGACCAAGGCCACTACCAGCACCGGTGATCGCAGCGGAGCGAGGTGCTTCTTTGGGGCTCGATGACATATGCAGCTCCATGATGGTTCGAGTGGAGGTGACTACTGGTTGCGATGCGCGCGCTCGTTTTCGAGCCTGCTACAGCATTTGACAGGCATCGTCGAACGTCAGTCGCGGACTGCGCGGAAACAGCTTCTCCGGATCGCCGACGCCGAGGTTGCAGAGGAAGTTCGAACGGACGCTCGTTCCGGCGAAGAACTCATTGTCGACCTTGGTGTTGTCGAAGCCGGACATCGGGCCGCAGTCGAGCCCCAGCGCGCGCGCGGCGATGATCAAGTAGGCGCCCTGCAGTGTGCCGTTGCGAATCGCCGTGCTTTCCGCCAGGCCGGGGTTGCCCTTGAATAGGTTGATCACGTCCGGGCTGTGCGGGAAGAGCTGCGGTAGCCTGGCGAAGAAATCATGATCGGTCGCGATGATCGCCGTAACGGGGGCTTTCATCGTCTTCTCCAGGTTGCCCGGCGAAAGCGCTGGTCGAAGCCGTTCCTTCGCCTCGCGCGTGCGCACAAACACGAAGCGCGCAGGCGAGCAATTCAAGCTGGTCGGCCCCCACTTGATCAGCTCGTACAACTAGCGAAGCTTGGAATCAGCCAATGGCCGATCGTGAAAGCCGTTATGCGTGCGTGCAGTACGGAGGATCTGGTCCAGCCCGTCGGGCTCCAGTACGCGATTCATTATTTCTTCTCGCCCGCCTTCAGGAGCTGCATTTCCCACTGGAACGCGACGCCCGTTGCGCCAGCGTGAGCGACAGAAACCTCGGCGACAGCTGCGATCGTCGATTCCCGTGCCCAATCGCGCTGCCACTCGCTCATGACGCCCATCCAAGTGATCGGAGTGGCGCCAGACTGAATCATTCGTTGAATGGCCATGTCGTGCGCTTCGCGGCTCGTTCCGCCCGACGCGTCGGTCACGAAAAAGACGTCATAGCCGTCGGCGAGACTGTGGATGACCGGATAGGCCAAGCAGATCTCCGTCCACAGTGCGGCGAAGATGAGTTGTCGACGCCCGGTCTTTTTCACGGCTTCAACGACGCGACGGTCCTCCCACGTGTTG
>JAQBQF010000360.1 GCA_028287115.1 Myxococcales bacterium | reverse complement strand
GTCCCCATGCCGTCCGTTGCCCTCCCCTTGCCGAGCCTGATGCCGTACGCGAGCGAGGCTGCGCTCGTTGACGAGTTCGTCGCGTTCCTCGGCTACGTCGATAATCCGTGGGGCGAGCTGGCCGTCGCGCAGGAGTTCGACTACCAACGCGGCCGTACGGACGTCGTCGCCGTGAGCTCGGACGGGCGGATAGTCGCCTTCGAGGCAAAGCTAGACCGCTGGCGCGATGCGCTCAATCAAGCGTATCGAAACACCTGTTTCGCCCACCGGTCGTATGTGATCGTCCCCGCAGAAACCGCCCAACGTGCCGCGCGGTACGAGCGCGAGTTTCGGCGCCGGAAAGTAGGGCTGTGCTACATGGCGAATGGTCGCGTGGAGGTGCTGTTCGAGCCTCCGCACCTCGATCCGATTCTTCCGTGGCTCTGTGAACGGGTGAACACGTTTGCGCGACGACAGTCCCCCACCGCTCCAACCGATTGCGGAGGCGATTAGCGCTGAGCGCGGCTATGCATTCATGTCCGCGGCCGGCGCCGGTGCCTTCAAGGAAACCTACGAAGTCCGCGACGCCGAGGGTCAGCGCCTAGCTCTCAAGGTGTTTCGAGCCGGCATGTCCGCCGAGCGCACCGACCGAGAGATCGACGCGATGCGGCGGTGTAGTCATCCGAACATCGCCCGCGTCGTCGCCATCGACGCCTTCGAGAGCGACGGCGAACGGTACGTGTTCCTCATTGAGGAGTTTCTTCCGGGCGGGTCGCTGGCCGACCGCGTTCAGCGCGATGATCTCTATACTGCCGCCGAAGCTCGCACGCTGGCGGTCGCCTTAGTGGATGCCCTTGCGCACATCGCATCGCACAATCTGGTCCATCGGGACTTCAAGCCCGAGAACATCTTGCTCGATGCGAACGACTCCCCGATGATCGACGACTTCGGGATCGTGCGTGATCTCACGAAGGAGTCGCTGACCCAGTCCTGGGCGATGCGCGGACCGGGCACGCCGTTTTACGCCGCGCCGGAGCAGCTCAACAATGAGAAGGAGCTTATCGACTGGCGCACAGACCAGTTTTCCCTCGGCGTTGTGCTTTCGGTGATCACCTTCGGCGTCCACCCGTACCAGCGCAGCGGGATGACGATGGATCAGACCGTCGAGGCGGTTGCCGCACGTGTCGAACCAGCCGATTCGTTCGTTGAAAGCGCGATGGCGGCCGGCTTGGTCGCGCTTCCGAAGATGGTCTCCTCGTGGCCGGTCAGGCGGTTCCGCACGCCGGAGCTGCTCGCGGCTGCGTGGGCGAACGAGTAATGGCTGCCTACCATCAAATGGGCCACCACTCGCGCAACCTCGTGCTCGAGGAGTCGGATCTCGTCGCCTACCGCGGCGCTATTCTAAGCCCGGTTAATGAGGTGCAGGCGGACATGGCGACGTTCCTCGAGCGCCTTCAGGCGGTGCCCGACTTCGAGACGATCTTCGATCCGCAGCTTTACTATCCGCGGGCCGAACGCGAAACGCTCAGGCACTGGCCCTATTTCCCGCGGGACGTCGACACCGCGGATACCGCGAACGACGCCTGGTGGCGAGCCTTGACGGACAACCTGCTCACGGTGTGTCAGACGCTCGGCGTGAAGGCGATCTGCACGCCCGCCCAGGTTCCGACCGCGTACACCAACGGCTACTACGCCTCGTGCATCCACACCGCCAGGTACATGCATCGGCAACTCCAAGAAACGTCGTCCCGCATTCGCGGCTTGCAATCCGCTGTCGTGAGCTTGCCGGACCTCGCCGCCGAAGGCCGCGCTCTCGCGATCGCTTCGATCATCTCACAGACGCCGTTCGATCGTGTCTACGTCGTGTTCGCCGGCGGGCCTGACCCGCGACGCGAGCTCGATAATGCCGATCAACTCAAAGGTGCGATGCGAATGATCGCCGCGCTCAACGAATCCGGCCTGCGCGTCCTCGTGGGATATACATCCACCGACGTGCTACTGTGGAAGGTCGCAGGCGCGCACGACTGCGCCAGCGGCAAGTTCTTCAATCTCCGTCGATTCACTGGCACCCGCTTTGAGGACCCGGCCGGCGGGGGCGGTCAGCTGGGCTATCTCGTAGAGGAAAATCTCGTTGCATTCCTTCGCGGCGGCGACATCCCACGCGTAGATGCTCAAGGCATGGTGAGCGATGCCACACGCGCGAACCCGTACTACGCACAGATCCAAGAAGGGCTCGTGACCGGAGATCCCTGGGTCGCCGTTAGCTGGCGACTCTTCTTGTACTGGTTCGCCGAGGTTCAAGATCGGATCGAGACGGGACTCCTCGACGTGCGCACGTTGTTGCGTGAGGCAGAGAACCGATGGACCGAACTCTAGGACGCCGACCTGCTGATGGAGGAGGCCCGCAATGATGGCCGCTGGCTCCGTCCCTGGCGTCGCGCTCTCGCGGAGTATCTGCGATAGCGATGTGTCAGCCCGCGACGACGCTGAACGCAAAAACTTATACGAGGCGGGGCACGTTAACGTGAAGTCCCAACGGAGATCAAGCTGATGTGTGATTCGCTGGCGCTTCGTCGTCGGAAGTCAATATGGCACTATCGACAATGCGCAGCAGATGCGCTGCTGCGATGATTACTTCA
>JAQBQF010000347.1 GCA_028287115.1 Myxococcales bacterium | reverse complement strand
TCGGTCCGGCGATCGTCGCGGTGAGACTCGTGAGCGGCTGCGCGAGCAGATCGCGCGGTGCACCGTTCACCTTCGCCTGGAACGTCATCGTCGGAGTTTGGCCGGGGCCCGAGCTCGTCATGGATTGGATCGTCAACACCACCTGTGTCGCGGTCGGGCTGATCAAACCGGTGAGGTGCTTGTCGGCGATACCGGCAAGACTGCCGGTCGCCGGATGGCAGACCGCGCACATCGCGTTGTCGGGCTGGGTGCCACCGCTGTGCAGCACCATGCCGGCTAGCACCGGCGTAGAGAACGACGTCGTGTCGTGACACGAGGTGCATGCGGTCTTCGCCGGCGCTGTCTCCCATCGATCGCCCTGCGCCCCTGCGTGACACGCCGAACAGCGCGCGATCTCCTGCGGGAACTTGATCGACGAGAAGTCGTTCACGCTCTGGCCAAAGCCGATGATCTGGTACGGCGTTCCGCCGACAACGCTCGGCAAGCTCGAGCCGCGGTGGATCTTGTGGACCATGACCTTGAAGTCGATCGTGTTGCCGGTATCGGGATCGCTCGATTGCGGCTGATGACACAGCACGCATTGCTTCGGCTGCGTCCATCGTCCGCCGTGTGCGTCGAGCGTGCGGTGACACGACCCGCACGTGGCGTCGGTGACGAGCTCGCGCGTCACGATCGTTCCGTTGTCGGGCCGGATCGAGAACGTGTCGCGGGCGATGGTCTGAGCGCCATCACTCGTGCGAACCGCCAGAGCGCCGACGGTTTGCGTGAGCGCTTGATCGATTCCCGTCGTCTGCGCTGCGAAGTCGTACTTGTACGTGCCTTGCGTGGCATCCACGACGTGCAGCGCTCCGTTCGACTCGTTGGTCGCCTGCGTTGCGCTCTGTTGGGTGATCGGACTCGTCTGGACGCGCGTGGTGTACGCCGTGTACTGCGCGGGCGAGCCGTCCGTGTTCTGCGCGAGCTGCGCGAGGACGAAGCTAGGAGCGACAGTTCCCGTCGTGAGTCTGCCGCTCGCATCGAGCGCCGTCCCATGGCCATCCGTCAGCGTGAAGCTCACCGTCGCGGCCGATCCGTTGAACGCGAGCCCGGTGACCTTGATGTCGACACCCGATTGCGTCAGCCAAGGTGCTGGGTCCGACGGATCGCCTTTCGGTCCAGCGTCGCCCGTCGCGCCCGGATCGCCGTTGCTGCCTTGATCACCTTGTGTGCCTTGTGGTCCCGCAGGTCCCTCGCACGCAGTCAGAAGCAAACACGCGATGAACAAGCGCATGGGGCCGGACTAACTCACGACTCGTGCCAGTTCTTCGTGCCTGTTCTCCGGTTGCTTCGCGCAGCTGTTGCGTACGCGCCCGCAAGGCGCGCGCCGTTTGCGCGAAATCATCGCCGCAGGTCAAGGATCTGCCGAATACGGCCGGCAAGCACGTGTCCGCAGAACGGCTTGTTGAGCACCGCGACCTCTGCGCGTTCAACGCTGTGCCGGATCACGGCGTCGATGAACAAGTCGGCGCCCACATCGCGCGCGAGCCCGAGAATTTCATCCGCTGGTTTTCCGATGCGCGCGTGCACGCAGAAGTGGATCCGATCGGTGATGTTTCCGGCCTGGAGCTCGGCCGTGACCACGTCCGTCAGCGCCTGCTGGACGCGCTCGGCGTACTGATAGTCGACATGATTGGTCGGGATCGACGGAATTGCCGAGTGTGGCTCGATCACGCAGACGAAGTGGAGGACGTGACCGGGCGCTCGAGTAGCGAGTGCGATCGCTCGGTGCAGCGCCTCGCGTCCGCTGCGGCTGAGATTGAAGCCGACGACGACCTGGCTGCTGGTGGAGCTCATGTCCCGAATCAAGGCAGCGCTCGTGCCAGCGCGACACTGGACAAAAGCGCTGGACCCGCATTTGCCCGCGGCCGCGGGCGTTTCGCCGCAAGGGGTGCGGAGTCTCGGCATGCGGTACATCACGAAGATGTCGGAGCGAGCCCGCAAGCTGCTGGAAGACGCGATGGACTTACCGGTTCCGGAACGTGCCGAGCTCGCCGCCGAGCTGCTCGCGAGCCGCGATGGCGAGCCGGACGCCGAGGTCGAGGCGGCGTGGTCCGCCGAAGTAGAGAAGCGGGCTCGCGAAGCGCTCGCAGATCCGGATGACGCTATCGCCTGGGAAACTGTTCGCGCCGAGCTACACGCCGATCCAACTTCGCGATGACCAAGCCGATCCGGTTCTCGAGGCAGGCTCGCGAAGAGGTCCTCGAAGCGGCGAAGGCTACGCGAGCCATCGCGCCGACTGCGAGCGGAGTTCCTAACGGCGATCGACGAGGCACTCGAACGCGTCGTGCGCTACTCGCCGCATCTCGGATCACCGCCCGGCGTCGATGCATCGTTGGGCATCAAACTCGTCTTCATGAAGCGGTTCCCGTACTCCGTGTACTTCATGGAGCTGCCAACCCGGATCCGGATCCTTGCCGTGGCGCACGCCAAGCGCCGCCCGATGTACTGGCGCGGTCGAATCTGATCACCCGCTGCCCTCGACGACGACCGGGTCGTCACGGACGACTCGCGTACTCAGGAAGTACCGCTCCTCGGTCGCGAGATGCTCGCGAAGCATCACGAGCGCGTCGCGCAGCTCGGACGTGGGGCCGGCCGTGAACCTCCTGCGCATCGCGCCGTGCTCGTCGACGTGCTCGGAGACCATCCGTTCGATTCGAACCTCGCCGAACGAGTCGACCTCGCGGAGAATCGGTCGCAGTTGCTGCTCTTCGGACTTGTTGTGCTGATCGAACGCAGCGCGCAAGCGGGCGATCTCGCGCGCCAGCAACTCCGGGGAACCGCGGCCCGCGTCGAGCTCCTCGGCCAGAAGCTCGCAGCAATCGATGATGACGCGAAGCTGTTCATGCTGGGCAAGCAGCTCCTTCAGGGCGCGGTTCATGTGGTCGCTACAGAACAAGACGCATGCCGATTCGAGCCTCGGATTTCGCGCAAACCGTGCGGCTGGACGAGCTCATGACCATTCCCGACGCATTCCGTGCGGTTTCAGATCGCCAAACGCCGGAAACGGCCTGGCATGGTTCTGGCTGTAGACTGGTCCCCGGATGTCCAGGTCTGGCCGAGTCCTCGTGGTCGACGACGAGGTAAACGCACGCACGGCGCTCACGGAGCTGCTGCGAGATGAAGGCTACGAGGTCGAGATGGCAGCCGACGCATTCAAGGCGCTCGGCAAGTACGAGTCGTTCTCGCCGCACGTGGTCGTGACCGATCTGAAGATGCCCGGTATGGACGGCATCGAGCTGGTGAAGAAGATCCGCGCCGGAGAAGATGCCGCCGCCGTGGTCGTGATGACGGCCTTCGGCGCCGTTCAGACCGCAGTAGACGCGATGCGCGCGGGCGCGTCAGACTATCTGACGAAGCCGCTCAACTTCGACGAGCTGCTCGTCGTGCTCGACAAGGTGCTCGAAACCGAGCAACTGCGCCGCGAGACCCGCCAGTTGCGCGCACGCGTGCGTGACCGTGTCGCGCCGAACAACATCATCGGCGACGCGCCACCGATGCAGCGCGTGTTCGAGATCGTCGACCAGGTGGCACCGAGCCGTGCGACCGTGCTCATCACCGGCGAGAGCGGCACCGGCAAGGAGCTCGTCGCCAATGCGATCCATCAGCGGTCGCCGCGTGCATCGGGTCCGTTCATCAAGCTGCATTGCGCCGCGCTCGCAGAGTCGTTGCTCGAGAGCGAGCTGTTCGGTCACGAACGCGGCTCGTTTACGGGCGCGATGGCTCGCAAGGACGGCCGGTTCTCACTCGCCGACGGCGGCACGCTGTTCCTCGACGAGATCGGTGAGATCTCCCAGTCGGTCCAGGTCAAGTTGCTGCGCTTCCTCCAGGAGCACGAGTTCGAGCGCGTCGGTGGGACGCAGACGATCCATGTCGACGTCCGCGTGATCGCGGCGACCAACCGCAACCTGACCGAGGAGGTCGCGAAGGGTCGGTTCCGCGAAGATCTGTACTATCGACTCAATGTCGTGGCGCTCGAGACGCCGCCACTACGCGATCGACGCTGCGATATTCCGGCGCTCGCGAAGTTCTTCCTCGACAAGTACTCGAAGGCAAACGCCAAGACTCTCGACGCGCTGACGGCCACGACGCTCGAAATGCTCGTCGCCTATGATTGGCCGGGCAATGTTCGCGAGCTCGAGAACGCCATCGAACGCGCGGTCGTCCTGACACCCGGCAACCAGATCGAGCCCCGATCGCTACCGAGCACGGTGCGACCCGCGACGAGCGCCGCGGTCTCGGGGATGCCGGTAATTCCCGGGGCGACGATGGCCGAGCTCGAGCGTCATGCGATCCTCGAGACGATGAAAGCCACCGGCGGATCGACATCGAAGGCCGCGGAGATGCTCGGCATCAGCGCGCGCACGATCCAATACCGCCTGCACGAGTACAACGAGGCTCCGCGTTCGGACGTCGAAGTCGTGCGTAAAGACGGACCCAACGGCACGAAGACGTGATCCTCGATCAGCTCATCGCCTACGTTCAGCTCGACGATGCCGATCGCGCGCGACTCGTAGCGCTCCACCGCGAGCTCCAGCCGTTCTTCCCGAAGATCGCCGAGCGATTCTACGAGGCGGTGTGGGCGAACCCGGGTGCTGCCAGCGTGCTCCAGAATCCCGCGCAGGTCGAGCGATTGCGCGTGACGCTGATCGATTGGATGTCCACGGGTCTGCTCGGCCCGTACGACGCGAAGTTCAACGAGAAGCGCTCGCGCATCGGCCGCGTTCACGTCCGGATCGGTCTCGCGCAGCAATACATGTTCACGTCGATCAGCGTCGTGCGAGCTGCTTACCTCGATCGGATCGCGGCACTCTACTCGGCCGAAGAAACGATCCTCGTGGTGCGTGCGGTCGACAAGCTGTTCGATATCGAGCTCGCGCTGATGCTGCGCCACTACCAGCTCGATTCCGAAGAGAAGCTCGTCAATCGCGAGCGCCAGATGCAAGCCGACCGGATCGCTGCGATGCAGACGATGACCGCAGGCCTAGCACACGAGGTCCGAAATCCGCTCAACGCTGCGAAGCTTCAGCTCGAGCTACTCGAGCGACGGCTGCGCAAACAGAGTGATGACCCGAAGATCATCGACCCGATCGGCCTCGCGCATCACGAGATCCAGCGGCTGACCGAGATGCTGAACGAGTTCCTCGCGTTCGCGCGCCCGCCCGATCTCCGGACGCAGGAACATGATGTCGTCGCGATCGCGCGCCACGTGATCGAGCTCGAGCGTCCGCTCGCCGAGCGTACCGGCGCCGAGCTCACGCTCCAAGACGCGCCCGAATCGGCGGTCGTGAGAATCGATCCGGGTAAGGTGCACCAAGTGGTCCAGAACCTCGTACGCAACGGCATCGAAGCCGCCGGCGCGGGCGGTCATGTGACAGTCAGCATCGTTGTCGAGACCAGCGCACTCCACATCCGCGTCGCCGATGACGGAACGGGCATCCCCGACGAGATCCGCACGCGAGTGTACGAGCCGTTCTTCTCGACGAAGGAAGGCGGCACTGGCATGGGCATGTCGATCGTCCACAACTTCGTCGCGATGCACGGCGGGAAGATCGACATCGCCTCTGGACCGCGCGGGACGTTGATCGACGTGACGATCCCACGGTCTCGCTCGTAGCCGAGCCTTCCGGGTGTGGTTCCTAATCAGTTCCTAGCGGTGGTGACGATCCGAAGCGCCAACACTAGATCCTTGTAACATGGCGGAAGCGCATGGGAATCGAACCCACCATGCCGCTGCTCTCGCAGAGCATCATCGGTTTTGAAGACCGAGGCCGGCACCAGTCCGGCACGCGCATCCACTGCGAAAGCTACACGGAAATCGCGGCATCACCAAGGCCACCGCGTTCGCGCTTGGCCGCGCGGAGAGCCGGTGATATGTGCGCGTGGATGGCTAGGGTCACGATCTGGGGCCGATCTGCCAAGGATTGGGAGCAGGACTTCAAGCATCCCGATTTTTGGGATGGAATTCCCGAGGCGGAAGTCATCGAGCCCGATGCACTCAGCGCGATCGTGAGCGATGACGTCGAGGCTCGCCGTGTTGCGGCGAAGCTTCTCGGGCGTGGGAGCCCCAAGGCGGTCCGCGCGCTCGTGGCGGCGCTCGACGATCGCGATGTCCGGGTCGTCACGCGTGCGCTCGAGTCTCTCGAGTCGCACGATCCAGCGGAAGCCGCCCGTCACGTCGTGCGGCTCATGCGACATGGCGATTCGACCGTGCGCGCGTGCGCATGCAAGACGGGCGGCGATGCTCGCTTCGCGATCGATGCGAACGAGCCGCGCGTGACGCCAGGCGATCCGCGGCTGACCGGTGTGCTCGACGGTCTTATCGCGTGCTTGAGCGATTCAGATGCGGACGTGCGCACCGAGGCTGCATGCGCAATTGTCTATTTTTGTGCGGAAGCAGCGGTCGCGAGCGCAGCGCTCACCGCGCTGCTCGACGACCGCTCCAAAGACGTACGCGTGCAGGCCGCTCGGGCCCTCGTGGCGATCGATCCGCCACCCGCGACACTCGACCGGATCCTTCGCGACCGCGAGCTGCGCGGTGGCGCGCTCGGGGTTTACGGCCCCGCCGAGGAGCGAGCGCCACATGCGCCGGTCTCGGCGATTCCGGCAATCATCGAGGCGCTGGCCGATCGGGATCCGTACACCGTGCGGAACGCGCTCAACGCGCTATCCGGGCTGCGTTCTGCCGCCGCGCCCGCCGCACGCGCGATCGCCGGGTTGCTCGCGAACAAGGATAAGTCGGTCGTGTGGATCGCCCTTCGGACGCTGCGAGATCTGGGCGCAGGTGCAGAACCTGCACTCCCCGAGCTCGCGAAGGCGTTGCGGAAAGAGCAAACCGCGTTCGCCGCAGGGGACACCCTCGCCGCCATCGGTGCGGCCGCTGCACCGATCGCGTTCGAGGCATTGCGCGATCGGAACGAGCACACCCGCGAGGCCGCGGTAGTCGCGCTCGCGCCGCGCATTCGCGATACGCCGGCCGCGTTGCCGGCGCTCCTCACGATGCTCGCGGATCCAAGCGCGAACATCCGACATCAGACGGTGCTCGCGCTGCATGATCACGGCGTCCTCGAGCTCGAGCCGCTGAGCGCGGTGCGTCGCCTAGTCGATGATCCGGACGAGCGCGTACGTGACGCGGTCGGCTACGTGCTGGGCAAGCTCACGCGATGATCACGCGGGCGAACTTCTGGCCTCACGTGGCGATCGAAGAAGCATGATGCGAACAAGCTTGTACATCAGCGCGGTGATGGGACCACGCAGGTTTCTGTTCGCTGATCCCGGCGGTCGTCGCGTCGAGCCTTGGTGCGCACCTGCTTGTCATGGGCATGCTCGCGCGCCCCGCGGTGACGACCGCGCAGCGCCTACGGTGACCGAACACGGGGACGACGTGCTGACGGCCGGTGCGATCGCGTCGGCTGAAACGATCCGCAACACGCCGGCTTGACGGATGATGTCGGCGGCGCGCATGCGCCGGATCCTGTACGCAATCGCTAACTTGTGGTCACCGGTTGAGGCTGCTCTGCCTCGTCGACCGGTCCCAATGTGCGCAACTGTCACAGAACGCGCGAAACGAGGCTCCCGCAACGATCACTTTGCAGAAATCGACCTGACGGACGGGCTCGCGCTCCTTATACTTTACCGAAGCCCGAACGATGCGAACGCCGAGACGCAGAGGACGACGGGTCACGCCGGCAACGATCTGGACGGCGATCTGTGCCGCGCTGGTGGTGCACGGCGTGTTGATCGGCACGGTGCACGGCCTCGGGCTGTCGGTGATCGGGCAGGGGTTCGGTCATCACGAGCCTCCCGGTGCCCCGGATCCAGAGCTCGTCGCGGGATGTCGCGGTGATGCGCTGCTCGCGTCGAGTGCACGGATGTCGATGTGCTACGCGCCTTGGCAACGCGATGTCGATCAATGTCTCGATGAAGCACAGACCCGCATGTACATCGATCTCTCGTCGTGCGAGGCGCGCAACGATTCATCGATCGCCTCGATCTCGATGCTCGAACAAAAGCAGGCCGACAAGCTGAAGCCGATCGATCCCGAGCCTTTGCTCGAGGCGATGAAACAGGAACAACCGAAGCCCAAGCCGGCCGAGTTACCGAAGCCACAACCGCAGCAACAACAGCAGGCGCAGCAGCAACCGAAACCGCCGGCGCAGCCGCGGCCACAGCAGGTCGTCGAGACCGCGAAGCCGTCCGAGGAGAAGGCGCCGGATAACGCGCGATTCCTCGCCGAATACGACACGCGCGTCGAGCACCAGACGGTCGCGCGCGGCGCGGTCAAGGAGCCGATGGTTGCCAAGAGCAAGCCGTCCGAGCTGACGGCGAAGCAGGATCCGAAGGAGTCGTCGGTCAAGGAGCACCCGGAAGATCGGCCTCGAGGCACGAACCCGAAGGCGCCGGACGTCCCGGGCACGCTGTCGATGCGCAACCCGGGCGCGCAGTCCCCGGCGGAGGTGCAACAGGACTCCAAGTCGCGCGGCATGCTGAGCGGCGCGACCGGGCCGGTCGCCCTCGATGGGTTCAGCCCGCGCAAAGGCGACGGATCGCTCGAGCAAGAGCACAAAGATCGGTCGGAGATCCCGAAGGGTCAGAACGGGGCCGGCGGCGGCGCGCCCGAGGTGCCGAACCTGAAGCCCTCGGAAGAGGTGCTCGAGCGCGCGCTCGGCGGTGGCTCGGTCGATCATCTCGATGAGGTCGAGAGCGGAGACGAGACCGCGCTGTCGGCGAAGCGCTGGGTCTACGCGGGCTTCTTCAATCGCATGAAGCGGCAGGTCGCGCAGAACTGGGATCCCGGCAGCGTGTGGCGGCGCAACGATCCGAATGGCCAGGTCTACGGCTACAAGACGCGCATCACCGAGGTCCGCGTGAGCCTGTCGGCGAAGGGCGCACTGACCAAGATCGTCGTGACGGGGCCATCGGGGGTGAGCGAGCTCGATGACGAGGCGGTGCGTGCGTTTCAAGCGGCGGCGCCATTTCCGAATCCGCCCGAGGGGCTGGCATCGAAAGATGGGCTGATCGTGTTCGCGTTCTCGTTCTATTTCGAGATCGGTACGCCGCATACGTCGTGGCGCGTCGTTCGCTCGATGTGATCTGCGCCGCACGGGAATGTGGCCAGGTGCGCGGCGGTTGAGTAACGGCTTGCGCTGGAAACTACATTTGTAGTAATCCTACGAAGGTCGTCGTAACCGTGTCGCGCTGTCCCGAAATGACCCCTGCCGAGCTCCGCGTCATGAAGGCGCTGTGGGAGCTCGGGCGTGGCTCGGTCGCCGAGGTTCGCGCGGCGCTGCAGCAGCGCGGCAACGAGCTGGCGTACACGACGGTGATGACGATGCTCGGTAGGCTCGCGGCCAAAGGCGCACTGCTCGTCGACAAGACGCGCGAGCCGTTCGTGTATCGCCCGGCGCACCGCCGTGAATCCGTGCTGCGCGAGCGGTTGCGCGAGTTCGTCCGCGACGTGTTCGACGGCCAGGCGGATTCGCTCGTGCTGCGGCTGGTCGAAGACGAATCGCTGACCCGCGAAGAGCTGCGCGAGATCGAGCGCAAGATCGCGGATGCGGAGACCGCGTCTCCGAAAAAGAAAGACAAGCGATGACCCAGGTCGTCCTGGTCGGAGCGATCGCGAAGACGTGGCTCGTCACGCTCGCGATGATGGCTGTGCAAGGCACGCTGCTCACGCTCGTCGCGCTCGCCTTGACGCGCGGTCGCGCCAGACCGGCGTGGCAAGCCGGCGTCTGGCTCGTCGTGCTCGTGAAGTTCGCGCTGCCGTGGGGACCGGCGATGCCGTGGTCGTTCTCGGATCTGATCACGAGCCTGACGGCGAACGCCG
>JAQBQF010000323.1 GCA_028287115.1 Myxococcales bacterium | reverse complement strand
GGCCGATCGCGGGCGTCAGGTCCGCATTTCGTCCGACGAGGCGCGTTCAGCAACGCCTTCTGCATCTCATCGCCACTCCGCGCGGGCGCGAGCGGCTGCGCGAGCGTGTCCCCGTCGAGCATCGACTCGCGCACATCTCGAGCCGCCAGGGCCCACGCGCCCGCTATCGCGGCGTACGGAAGAATACTTTCGATCTGCGTCGATCGCGGCGCTCCAGAATCTCGAAACGGCTCATCGCAGCAGCCTCGAAATGTCGTCAGTCAGGCACCGTGTCGCCGCCTAAACAGATCGGCGATCTAGGTCGTGATCTCGGCGATCTGACGCGTCAGCCGCTTCTGCGGATCACTCGGCTCGACGGTCTGCATCGCGACGAGCTTTGCCAGATCCCCGTCGACCTGAACCTCGCCGGCGAGGAACGCCTGGACGCCCGCGCCGACATCGGCGTCGATGAAGATCTTACGAGCGAGCTGTTCGGTGAGGGTCAGCGTCGTGGTCACGCCGGATTTGTGACCGACGGCGAACAAGCCGTCTTTCATGAACAGCTTCTTGTCGCCCGCAGGACGCGTGACGGTGACGTTGACCTCGACTGCCTTCATCTCCGCGGGAATCTTCAGATCACCTGCGGCCGCGATCAGCTCGTCGACCTTCCGGAACCATTCGTCGGACAGGAATTCGTAAGGCATGCGTCACCATAACGCGCTGCCGGCAGCGAGCCAACGCCGCGAGCCATCCTCACTCGTTACTGCCGGACGAGGCGTACGAACAGCTTGTCGCTGGGCTGCTTGCTGTAGATCCGCTTCGTGATCGGCGCGTATCCGGGCTTGGTGATCGTGATCGCGATCGACGAGAACCCCATCAGCTCGACCATCGTCGGGGACGTCCCCGCGCGGCGGCCGCCGATCGAGATCGTCGCACCGAGCGGCGCCGTCTCGATCATCAGGCTGTGCGTGGGCCGCTGCAGCACGACTTCGACGGAGGCAGCTTTACCGGGCGTCGGCGTCACCCATTGCGTCGCGCCTTGATAGCGCGCGTGCGCGACCGCAAGTTGTCGTCGCTGGCACGGACCATCGACGGTGATCGGCGAAGGTCCGACGGCCAGGCCATCGAGCTGCACCGTCGAGCCTGCAGGCGTCGTCATGATCGTCATCCGGCACGGACCCTTGCCGACAACCGGCATCCCACCGACCTGCGGCTCTTCGGGTTCGGGCGGTGTGTCACTCGCGATCGCGGGCTGTGACTTGGCTGCGATCGGCGCCGCCGGTGGCGTCACTGCCATCGCCGGCTCCGCCGTGCGTGCGGCCGTCTCGTGGCTCTCCGGTGCGGCCGCGCTCGACTTCGCCGCGACCACGATGATTGTCACGACGAGCAAGAATGCGGCGCCGCCCAGCGCATACCAGCGCAGGTTCGGGCGCGGGCGCGGGATTGCGATCTCCGCGGTGACACCGGGATGCGGTCGCGCAGGGAGAGGAGGCGCGAGTGCATCCATCGCAAATGGCGGCGTGGCGAGTGGGTACTCGAGCGGCGGCGAGCCGAACATCCCGTGCGAAGGCTGCTGCATCGGGGGCGTGTAGTCGTAGGCAGGAGGCGCGTACTGGATCTCGGATGGCGGCTCGGCCGGTATCGGGGGTTCCGTGATGAACGCGGGCGCATCGTCCTGCGTTGGAACGTCGGGTGGTGGTGCGACCGCGGCTCGAGCCGACGTGATCGGTGCGAATACCGGCGGAGATGCGATGGGATCGAGGTCGGGGTCGTCGGGTGCCGCTTCGACCGGAAAAAAGTTTCCGGTCTCCTCGTAGATCGTGCAGTCGACAAACCCTTCGAGCGATTCGTCGGTGATTCCCGTGAGCGGATTTGCCGGAAGCACGAGGTCGGATCCGGGCGTCCGGATCTCATCGATCGTCGGAGCGCGTGGAGGCGGAGCGACATCGATCCGTGGCGGGGCAACATCGATCGGTGGCAGCGCAACCTCGACCGGCGGCGCAACATCGATCGGAGGCGGCGCAACCTCGACCGGCGGTGCGGGCGAGCTCGCTGGAACGGGTGCGAAGCTCGGCGGGATCGAGAGCGGCGTGTACGTCCGCACGATCACCGGCGGCTCGACCGGCGGTCGGTCCACGATCACCGCCGAGGGTCGGGGGCTCGCCACCCGCGGCAGGGTCGCATCGTTGCGGATCGGCGCCGTTGTCGCGATCGCCACGGGCGGTTTCACGATGGGCGATGGAGGATGCGTGATGCCGCGGATCGTCGGGATCACCGGAGCGACCGCCGGAGTCACCACCGAGGCGCGCGACGGCGAGGCCGCGGGAATCGTTGGCGAGGGTGGCGGCGTCGCAAGCTTTGCGCGCACCTGAGGAATCGGAGGGGGCGGCGTCGGCGCAATGGGCGGCGGAGGCGTCGTCGCCGGATCGGCCGCCGCTGCTCTCGCGATCAACAGCTGCTCGAAGACACGTTCGCTATCCGAGGTCAGACGGCGAACACCGATGTGCACGCCGGGACGCCCGAACCGATTCTCGGCGGTCGACCACGCACCGAGCACGACGCCGAGTCCGCGCAATGCGGGTGCGCCACTGACGAGATCGACCGAGAACGGCGTCTCGAGACCGACCGGCCGCGTCGCGAGTGTCGAGATGAAGAACGACTGCTCGTCGCAGAACCGCTTGAACGCCGCGACGAACTGCTCGACCGAGGTGCAGCGCGTTGCGATGCGCAGGCCCTTCGACTTGGACGCCTGCGGCTGTGGGGTGGTTGTCGTGGTCACGCGCCCGACAATTCTAAATCCGCTCGCGCGCACACGCGATGGAGGTGCAAGACCTACCAGCACATCGCAGGGGCGAGACCAATAAGAGGCGTCCCACGCGCCAGATCCAGGGCGGATCGTCTAGGTTTGGCCTTGTGGCGCCCAGGACCCCGAAGCTGACAGAACGAGACAGGAAGAACCTGCGCGAATACTGGGACTTCTACGAGGCGCTCGGGCCGCAGATCCAGCAGGAGCTCCGCAACGCGGCCGCTGCGATGCCGGAATGGGGACC
Source organism: Myxococcales bacterium (assembly GCA_028287115.1). Taxonomy (GTDB): domain Bacteria; phylum Myxococcota_A; class Polyangia; order Haliangiales; family Haliangiaceae; genus JABFXX01. The sequence goes on along the minus strand of JAQBQF010000323.1, from coordinate 10,151 downwards.
GATCCTGCGCGCGATGACGCCCAAACAGCTCGACGAGAACGACCGGCGCAGCCAAGCCCTGCAACGCACCGCGCTGGTCGAGGGTGATTGGGAACCGTATCTGGCGGATCTCGCGACCCAAGGTGGGCAATACGCGCTCGCAGGGATCACGTTCACGTCGTGGTTCGAGATCATCGCGGCGTATCGCGAGACGATTCGCAACCACGTCATTCGTCTGTCCGAGACCGACTTCACGCGAGCGATGCGAATCGGCGAGGGCATGAATCGGATGATCGATATCGCGATGGCCGGTATCGGCGAGGCGTACCTCGCCACGAAGGAGCACATCATCTCGCAACAGCAAGAAGCGATTCGCGAGCTCTCGCTACCGATTCTCCAGATCCGCGAGCGCCTTCTGATCGTTCCGCTCGTCGGTCTGATCGACAGCCAGCGCGCGCGAACGTTGACCGAGACGTTGCTGATCGCGATCCGCGATCGTCGAGCGCGCGGTGTGGTGATGGATATCACCGGCGTGCCGATGGTCGACACCGCGGTCGCGAACCACCTCGTGCAGGCGACCGAGGCTGCGCGGCTCATGGGCGCGACCGTCATCATCACCGGCATCGCCGCGGAGATCGCCCAGACGCTCGTCGGCATGGGAGCGCGGCTCCTGAACGTGCGCACCGTTGTCGATCTGCAGGATGGCCTCGAGGAGATCGAGCGCGTGCTCGGCTATCGCGACGGCGAGCTCTCCGCAGATCAAGCTCTTTTGGACTAGGGATGCCGACGACCGAGCTCAACGGGACGTCGCTCTACTACGAAGACAGTGGTCCGGGTTCGACGGGCGAGACGATCGCCTTCAGTCATGGCCTGCTGTGGGGCACCGAGCTGTTCGCACCACAGATCGCCGCATTGCGCGCGCGTTATCGCTGCTTGGCCTGGGATCACCGCGGTCAAGGGAAGAGTGCGGCCGATCAGCGAAATTGCATCGGCATGGAGCTCGTGTGGCAAGACGCGGTTGCCGTCATCGAGAGATTCGGCGGAGCGCCGGTCCATTTCGTCGGACTTTCGATGGGCGGCTTCGTCGCGATGCGGATGGCTGCGCGCCGTCCCGACCTCGTTCGGTCGCTGATCCTGCTGGAGACCTCCGCGGACCCCGAGCCGCTCGAAAACGTCCGACGTTATCGCGTGCTGACCGCGGTGACGCGCGCGTTTGGAACCCGGGTGACGGCGAGCAGAGTCGCGCCGATCATGCTCGGGCGCACGATCCTCGAAGATCCGACCCGCCGCGAAGAGCTTGCGCGCTATGTCGGCCTGATGACGAGACGTCGCGACATCTGGCGTGCGGTGAACGGCGTCATCGATCGCGCCGGGGTCGAAGGCGAGCTCGGCCGGATCCGCGCTCCCACGACGGTGATCGTCGGCAGCGAGGATGTTGCGACCCCGCTCACCAAGGCTCAGCGCATTGCCGGGGCGATTGCGGGCGCGCGGCTGGTAGAGATTCCTCGGGCGGGACACTCGTCCACGGTCGAGGAGCCGGTCGCGGTGACCGCGGCAATCGACCAAGCGCTGCGGAATAGGTGAACCTCACATATGCAGTGCTGACGGATCCGGATGTAAACGTTCTATATGGCCGCGCAGTTGAGACCCGTAACCGAGCGTAACGTGATGTCGAACATCGGCATCACGGAGCAAGACGTCGAACGGCGCAAGACGCTCGTCGGCCTCCGGCCTGCTGATTACACCCGGATTGCAGCGGTCCGCGACGTGATCGAGCGTCACGCGGACGAGCTCACGAAGTCGTTCTTCGAATACCTCGGCGGTCTCGAAGGCGCGCGGGTCCTCATGGCTTACAAGGAGCTGACCGCGGAGGCGCGAGCGCTCAAGCGAGATCACCTGATCTCGATGGTCTCCGGCAACTACGACCTCCGATACGTCGAAGAACGGATCCGGCTCGGCCTGCTCTATGGTCGCGTCGGGCTCGAGACGAAGGTCTTCCTCGGCGCGTTTCATCAGCTGCTCGCGAACATCGGGCGTACGATCCTGCGCGAGTCGAAGCTGCCGCCTGCCGAAGCGTACGAATCGCTGACCTCGCTGCAGAAGGTTGGGTTCTTCGACATCGGTATCCAGGTCGATGTGCTGATCCACGAGCGAGAGCGCACGATCAACGTGCAGTCGGAAGCGATCCGCGAGCTCTCCACCCCGGTGCTCCAGCTTCGCAATCGGTTGTTGCTGTTGCCGCTGATCGGCGTGATCGACACGCATCGGGCGCGATTGATCACCGAGAGCATCCTCAAGTCCATTCGCGCGACCCGTGCCAAGGTCGTCGTCCTCGACGTCACCGGCGTCGCGACGATCGACTCCAAGGTCGCGAATCACTTGTTGCAGACCGTGGTCGCCGCGAAACTGATGGGGGCGCTCGTGATCGTCAGCGGTGTCTCGGCCGAGGTCGCGCAGTCGATGGTCGCGCTCGGAATCGAGCTCGCGCCCTTCAATACCGTCGGAGATCTTCAGGGCGGCATCGAAGATGCGGAGCGCATTCTCGGTTATCAGGTCACCTACGATCCGAGGCGCGCCTCGAGTCGGGAGGACTAGTCATGCCGGTCCCGATTCTCAAACAGGGTGACACGTTGATCGCGTCGATCGTCGCGGCGCTGTCGGATCAAGACCTGATCGACTTTCGCGATGACCTTGCGCGGCGGATCGGGACGGTGCGGGCCAAGAGCGTCGTGATCGACGTGACCGCGCTCGACGTTCTCGATTCCTTTGCGACTCGGACGCTCCGCGGCATTGTGTACACGGCACGCTTGCGAGGCGCAGAGACCGCGATCGTCGGCATCCAGCCGGAGGTCGCGTTCGCGATGGTGCAGCTCGGCCTGACGCTCGAAGGCGTGATGACGGCGCTCGATCTCGAAGAAGGTCTCGCGATGCTCGCGAAGAAGCGGAAGGAGCGGCGGTGAACGAGACGCGGATCCCGATCGAGCGCGAATCCGACATTGTCGTGGCACGGCAAGCGGGTCGCCAGCTCGCGGCCGCGAACGGGTTCTCGATGACCGATCAGACGCTGATCGCGACGGCGATCTCGGAGGTCGCGCGGAACATCGTCGTCTACGCGCTCAAGGGCGAAATCATCGTCAGCCGCGTCGAAGACGGTACGCGTGTCGGGATCCAGGTCGTCGCGAGCGATGCAGGCCCCGGGATCGAGAACCTCGATATGGCGATGCGCGATGGCTACTCGACCAAGAACAGTCTTGGGCTCGGACTGCCTGGTGCGCGTCGGTTGATGGATGACTTCCATCTGACGTCGGAGATCGGACACGGCACCACCGTGACGATGAAGAAGTGGAGGCGATGAGCATCCTCGACTGGGGTATCGCCGGCGCGCCGTACGAAGGCCAGCTACAGTCGGGCGATCGTGCGCTGGTGGTGACGTTCGAACAGGGCGCGCTGGTCGCGTTGATCGACGGGCTCGGCCATGGCCACGATGCCGCGGCGGCGGCCGATGCGGCTATCGCGGTTCTCGAAGCCGATCCGACTGCGCCCGTCGAAGAGCTGATCGCACGTTGTCACGAGCAATTGCGAAAGACCCGCGGCGCCGTGATCAGCCTCGCTTCGTTCAGCGCAGCGCGCGCGATGATGACGTGGCTCGGCGTCGGCAACGTCGAAGGGATCCTCGTGCGCGCCGAAGCGGCCGGGAGAGCGGCCGAGGCAATTCCCGCACGAGGCGGAACGGTCGGCTACATGCTGCCGCCGCTGAATCCTCGAACACTACCGATCATTCCCGGCGACACGCTCGTGTTCGCCAGCGACGGTATCAGGCATGGGTTCAAGCCCGAGATCATCGCGATGCACTCGCCTCAGCAGATCGCGGACGACATCATGTTGCGCCACCGCAAGCACTCCGACGATTCCTGCGTCGTGGTCGCGCGCTATCTCGGCGAGCCGAGCACGGGAACGCGCATCGATATCCAGGGTGAAGCAGACGTCTCGCAGGCGCGAATTCGTACGCGAGATGTCGCGCACGGGCTCGGATTCGAGAGCACGGCCGTCGAAGCTCTCGCAACGGCGGTCTCGGAGCTTGCCCGCAACATTTTCGTCCATGCGAAACGCGGCGAGATCGAGCTTGCGGCTGCCAGAGAAAATGGGCGGTCGGGAATCGTGATCATCGCTCGCGATCGTGGCCCCGGAATTCGCGATATCGGACTTGCGATGCAAGATGGTTTCTCGACGGACCGGAGTCTCGGGCTCGGGCTGCCTGGTGCGAGGCGCTTGGTCGACGAGCTCGAGTTAGAGAGCAAGCCAGGAGCGGGGACCACGGTCACACTTAGGAAGTGGTTGCGATGATCGATCCCAAGCGTGCCCAGCTCGAGCACGAGTACATGATCGCGCTACGCGATTGCGTCGGCGGTGCGGGGGAAGAAGCGCTCGCGCATGCCTACGAGCTCGGGCGAGTCGCAGCTGGCAGCGGCGTCGGTGTCGTCGAGCTCGCGACGATTCACGACAAGGCGCTGCGCGAGGTGCTCGGAGAGGCCGCGCCGCCGGCCGATGTCGATCAGTTCTTTGCGGAAGCGCTCTCGCCGTTCGAGATGACGCATCGCGGATTTCGCGACGCGAACGAGCGACTTGAAGCGGCGCTGCGCGAGCTCGAGGCCTTCAGCTATTCGGTGTCACACGATCTTCGCGCTCCGTTGCGCACGATCAGCGCTTTCACCCAGGCACTCGCCGAGGATCTTCGACATCACCTCGACGAGAAGAGCCGCGATCACCTCCGCCGAGTGCTCGCGGCCGCCGCGCGGATGAGCGATCTGATCGATGCGTTGCTCGAGCTATCGCAGATCAGTCGCGCACCTCTCGGTCGCCACAAGGTCGACCTTTCTGGCGTCGCGCAGGCGGTGATCGACGAGCTCAAGCGCCGCGATCTATCGCGCAAGGTGCAGAGCATCGTGTCCCCCGATCTCGTGCTCGAGGCGGATGGCCGGCTCGTCAGGATCTTGCTCGATAACTTGCTTGGTAATGCGTTCAAGTTCACCGTGAAACAGACTGTTGCTAAGATCGAGGTCGGTGCGATCGAGCAGGCGAAGGACACCGTCTACTTCGTGCGCGATAACGGTGCTGGGTTCGACATGCAGTACGCGGATCGTCTGTTCAACCCGTTTCAACGGTTGCATCGCGAGGCCGAGTTCGGTGGCACCGGGATCGGGCTCGCGACGGTACGCAGGATCGTCGAACGTCATGGTGGTCGGATTTGGGCCGAAAGCTCCGTCGGTGAAGGTGCGAGTTTCTACTTTACGTTGCCTCCTGCGTGAGACAGAGGTGCGGCTGCTTGCCCTTTTTCAGGGGGTTAGCCTATCGTTGATCGGGGCTGGTGATTCGACATGTACTAACGTCGCTTCGGCTACTCGTTGTCGAAGACTCCGATGATGATTTCGAGATCTTGCTGAGGGAGCTCCGCAAGGCGGGAATCGTTCCGGAGACAGAACGCGTCGTCAGCAAGGCGGCGCTAGAACAGGCACTCGCGCGGACTTGGGATCTGATGATCACCGACTGGTTGATCCCCGGGTTTGGCGGGCTCGCCGCACTCGAGGTTCTAGCGAGCAAGCGGCTGCACCTTCCGTGCATCGTGATTTCGGGAACCCCGAACGAAGAAGCGGCGGTGACCGCGCTGCGTGCAGGTGCGCTCGATTTCTTGTCGAAGGATCGGCCGCTGCGCTTCGTACCCGCGATCGAGCGAGCGTTGCGCGAAGCGGCAGAGCGCCAGGCCAGAGTCGCGATCGAACGCGAGCTCCGCCTCAGCGAGGCGCGTTATCGCACGGCATTCGAATATGCGCCGGAAGCGCTGCTGACGTTCGATCTCACGACCGAACGCATCATCCATGCGAATCAAGCCGCGGCTCGGTTGGTCGGGCGAACGCTCGAAGAAATCCGCGCCGGCTCGATCGATGCGCTGAGCCCGGCGTTGATGCCCGACGGCACGCCACGTCCCGATGTCTCGCGTCGTCTGATGAAGCGGTTGTTCGACGGCGAACAAGTGCCACCTTTCGAGTGGCAGTACTTGCACGCGAACGGTGAGGTGATCCCGATCGAGATACGGGCCGTGCAGATGCCGAGCGACGATCACGAGCTGGTCCGCGTGACGGTGATCGACATGCGCGATCGGCTCCGCCTTGAAGAGATCCGGCGTCGCGCGAGCGAGCTCGAGCTTCAGAATCGGCGGATCCAGGAAGCGAATCGGCTCAAGAGCGAATTCCTCGCGAACATGTCGCACGAGCTGCGCACGCCGCTCAACGCGATCATCGGGTTTGCGGAGCTGTTGCACGACGGGCAAGTCGACCCGGCCACGCCGCAACACAAGGAGTTCCTCGGCGACATCCTGACCAGTGGGCGTCACTTGTTGCAGCTGATCAACGACGTCCTCGATCTGGCGAAGGTCGAAGCCGGCCGGCTCGATTTCCGGCCCGAGAAGGTCGATCTCGCGCGCTTGCTCGAAGAGATCATCGCCATCATGCGGACGACGGCGGCGAACAAGCGCATCACCGTCACGAGCGAGATCGACACGACGATCACCAACGTCGTCCTCGATCCGAACCGGTTCAAGCAAATTGCTTACAACTACCTTTCGAACGCGCTGAAGTTCACCTCCGACGGAGGCGGCGTCACGATCCGCATCGTGGCGGACGGGAAGGCCGACTTTCGACTCGAGGTCGAAGATACCGGTTCCGGCATCGCACCAGCCGATATCGGCAAGCTGTTCGTCGAGTTTCAACAGCTCGAACAAGGCGCGGCCAAGCGCCACCAAGGAACCGGGCTCGGACTCGCGCTGACGCGACGGCTGGTCGAAGCCCAGGGCGGAAGCGTCGGCGTCACCAGCACGGTCGGAAAAGGCAGCGTGTTTCACGCGAAGTTGCCGCGGCTGTTCGATGGCAGCGACATCGTGATGCCGCGTACGAAGACGCGTCCGCCTCGCCTCGGTCTCCGCACGGTGCTGGTGGTCGAGGACGACGACCGCGATCGCGCTGTGTTGATCGCGGCCCTCGGTGACGCCGGTTATGCGGTCGAAGTCGCGAAGACGGGCGCCGAGGCGCTCGCGCTGTGTCGCGAGGGACGGTTCGATGCCGTGACACTCGATCTGCTGCTGCCCGACATGAGCGGGCTCGATCTGCTCGCAGCGCTACGCACACAGGGTGCCCCCGGCATGCCCGTGATCGTCGTGACGGTGGTGCCGGATGCGAAGCTGGTCGCTGCGTTCTCGGTCCACGACGTGCTGCGCAAGCCCCTCGATCGCGACGCGCTCCTGGCGGCCCTCGACCGAGCGGGTGTGCGCGCCGACAGACACGGTGGAATCCTGGTGGTCGACGACGACCCCGGTTGCCTGCGCCTCATGGACGCGACACTCTCGCAACTCGGATTCTCGGCGATCACGCGTTCGTCGGGAAAGAGCGGCCTCGAAGCGGCCGAGCAGCTAGGTCCCGTTGCGGTCGTGCTCGATCTCGTGATGCCCGAGATGGATGGCGTCGAATTCCTCGATCGGTTCCGCCGGATGCCCGCACACGAGCGCACGCCGGTGCTGATCTGGACGATGAAGGACCTCTCGGCCGACGAGCACGCGCAACTGCGCCAGACCGCCCAAGGCGTGGTCTCGAAGAATCAGGGCGGACCGTCGAACGTGGTCGCGCAGCTCCGCACGCTGCTTGCCAACCCAGGAGCGGTTGAATGACCGCGCGAATCCTGATCGTCGACGACAATCCGACGAACCTGAAGCTTGTTGCGTATCTCATGAGGGCGAATGGCTACGACGTCGACACCGCGGCCGATGCCGATGCTGCCGTCGCATGCATCGCTGCACATCGGCCTCGCCTCATGCTGCTCGATCTTCAGCTGCCCGGCGTCGACGGTCTCGAGCTCACGCGGCGGCTCAAAGTCGATCCGAAGACTCGCGATATCATCATTGTAGCGGTCACGGCGTACGCGATGAAGGGTGACGAGGATCGGGCCCGCGCTGCAGGATGCGATGATTACGTCACGAAGCCCATCGATACCCGAGGACTACCCGCGCTCGTGGCTAGACTAATAGCTACTAGGGAATCCGCATGAGCCCGAGCACCATCATGGTCGTCGACGACAATGCGGCGACTCGCCGCATGGTGCGGACCGCGCTTCAGCGCAACGGCCATATCGTGGTCGAGGCCGAGGATGGCAGGACGGCACGCGCGCTGATCCAGAGCGAGCAGCCGCGCGTGGTGCTGCAAGACCTCGTGCTTCCGGACGTGGACGGCTTCGAGCTCGTCGGCGAGCTGCGCAAGCTCGCGGGTCGAGAAGTCACGATTCTCGCATTCTCTGGACTCGTGTCGAAGCTCGACGAGAGCCGGATCTCGTCGGTCGGCTTTGACGACATGATCACGAAGCCGATCGCACCCTCGCGGCTCGTGCCGCTGATCGAGGCCTATCTGCCCGCGGCGTTCACGACCGCGGAGCGGTTCGGTGAGGGCCGTCATCTCGTGGTCGCGGACGATGATCCGCTTCAGCTCAAGCTCGCGGCATTCCGGCTCGGTCGTCTTGGCTTTACGGTCGAGACGGCGCCGCACGGCCGCGCCGCTCTCGAGGTGATCCGGCGCCGCAAGCCGGATGTGATCGTCTCCGACGTGATGATGCCGGAGCTCGACGGATTCGGACTCGCGATGGCGGTCCGTCAAGATCCTGAGTTTCGGAACCTGCCGCTCGTCCTCGTGACCTCGAGCTATGTCGATCCGTCGGACCGCGAGCTCGCGCGTCGCGCGGGCGCCGATGATCTGGTCGTTCGCACCCCGGAGCTCGTCGAACTGATCGACCACTTGCGCTTCACGTTCACGCGCAAACAAGCTCCTGCCGTGTTGCACCCGGAGACGGTGCCCGAGCTCGAACGCGTGCACTATCAACGCGTCCTGCGCCAGCTCGAGCGTCAGGTCATGCTCAACAGCGGCCTCGCGAAGCGCTGCTCGTCGCTCGCTTCCGAGCTGACCGTCCTCAGCGGCATCGCGGAGTCGGTACTGAAGAATCGCGACATCGACATCGCACTCGATGAGGCGATCGGAACCTGCTTCGATGCCGGCGGGATTTCCGTCGGCGCGTTGTACCTCGTCGATCCGCGCGGGCCGCTCACGGTCCGCAGCGTCGGTCCTGATGCGCGATGGGCGCGGGATGATCTGGCCACGTTCTTCGGGCGCGAAGACTTGTTGCGAAGCGTGATCGAGAGAGGTGCGCCGCTGTACCTGCCGTCTTCCGAGGTCGCGAGCGACATCACGGCGGACGTACTCGCTCGTTGCGCGGCGACGGCTGTCCTGGTGGTACCGCTGAGCAGCACGGACGGCCCACTGGGCGCGTTGCTGATGGTTGCGCGCGATCGCGAGATCGACGAAGGCGATTGGCGGGCGTTCGCAGTCGGCGTCGGCAATCAGATCAGCCAAGTCCTGACGCTGTCGCGCGCGTACGCGGACCGCGAAGCCGCCGAGGCCAAGGCAGCCAACCACGCCGCGCTCCTCGAAGCGGTCGTCGAGAGCGCACCGGACTTCGTGGTGCAGATCGATCTCGAAGGCCGTATCGGCTTCGTCAACCGAACGGTCGCGCCGGTCTTGCCGTCCGAGCTGATCGGCATGAGCTGGACCGCTCGGATGCTTCCGGATCAGCGCGAGGCCGCGGAGCAGGCGTTCCAGACCGTCGTCGAAACAGGTGTGCCGGCCGGGTTCGATTTCCAGTCCTCGACCTCACCAGGATCGAGTTGGTTTCAGGGCCGGCTGGGTCCGGTGCGGCGCGATGGCAAGATCATCGGCTGCGTGCTGATCGCGCGCGATGTCACGGAGAAGAAGCACACCGAGATGCAGCTGATGCTCGCCGATCGGATGGCCTCGGTCGGTACGCTGGCCGCGGGTGTCGCACACGAGATCAATAATCCGCTCGCGTCCGTGATCGCGAACCTAGACATGGCACAGCAAGACGTCGCCGATCTCGCGACGTCCGGGGTCGTGCTCCCCAAGGATCTGCCAGAAGAGCTGGCCGACGCACGCAGCTCCGCCGACCGCGTTCGCGAGATCGTTCGCGACCTCAAGATCTTCTCGCGGGCCGAAGAGGATCAGCGCCGAGCCGTCGATGTCCAGAAGGTCCTCGAATCGACTCTGCGCATGGCGTGGAATGAAGTGCGG
>JAQBQF010000301.1 GCA_028287115.1 Myxococcales bacterium | reverse complement strand
CGAACCGCCCGATCGCGTCCATGTCCGGCTGATCTGCGCGACCAACCGCGATCTCGAAGCAATGGCGAAGACCGGGGCGTTTCGCGATGACCTGTTCTATCGGCTGAGCGTGATGACGCTCGAGCTGCCGGCGCTCCGCAGCTACAAGGACACCCTCGAGGTCCTCGCGAATGTGTTCCTCGAACAATCCTCGAGCGCACACGGCAAGGCCGCGCCGCGACTCGGTCCCGCCGTGCTCGCACGGCTCTACGCGTACGACTTTCCGGGCAACGTGCGCGAGCTCAAGAATACGATCGAGCACGCGATCATCCTGTGCACGGGCGACGAGCTGAACGTCGAGGATCTCCCGAAGCCGCTGGTGGACCTGGCAGGTCGTGATCCCGCCGCCGGCCGAAGCCCGCGTGTCGCACGTGCGAAACGGGCGTCTCAACCGACGCTCGAAGAAGCGCGCGAGAAGTGGCTCGCGCCGCTCGAACGCCAGTACTTGACCGAGCTCCTCGGCAGACACGGCGGCAACGTCAAGCAAGCCGCGCGCGCGGCCGGCATCAACACGGTGACGCTCTATCGCCTGCTCAAGCGCCGCGGCCTGCATCTCGGTCGGACCGTGAAGGACTCGGCGAATTAGGAAATCGTTATGCGTGGCGTTTGTGCAACGCATGAGGCACGCGCACCACGATGATGATCGAGTGACCGCATGTGAAGACGCGCGCTTGCGAAGGTTCGTCACTTGCAAGCAACTTGCGTCTATGAAGTTCATCCTCCCGTTGGTCCTGGCGTCCGGTTGCGCGATCGGTGCACCTCCCGGCTTCTCTCCCGGCGACACGTGGACGCTCCCACTGGTCGATCCGCTGGCCGACGGCAAGCTCGTCACGCCGGTCTACGTCGAAGGTCGAGGCCCCTACCTGTTCGCGATCGACCCGGATGCGCCGATGTCGATGGTCGACGGCTCGGTGATCGCCGAGGGCCAATTTCGCGCGCATCTCGGACCGCGCGTCACCGACGAGCACGATGTCACGCATCCGACGTTCTACGCGCAGCTCACCAATCTCGCCGTGGGCGACCTCCGGGTCAGCCTCGACACGGTCCGCGTCAGCGAGGAGCACGCCTTCGATACCGCTCGACGCCGGATCCACGGCATCCTCGGCCGTGACGTGATCGCCGACTCGCTCGTGTTCGGCTTCGATCGCGAGCGCGGTGTCGCCTGGCTGCAGACCCAGGAGGCGTTTCACGCGCCCGCGGGTGCCCAGGTGCTGTCGTACTTCAAGGGCACGCGCGGTCACGCCGACCTCGTGACTCGGCGCCTCGTGACCGCCGACGTCGACGGACAGTCGTACGATCTCCACCTCGATCTCGGCGATACACCGAGCCAGCTCCGGCACGAGCACTGGGCGGCGGCGAAGTTGCAGCCACTCGAGTGGAACGCGACGCTCGTCGACGAGGTCGGCTCGCACCGCGCGGTCTCGCAAGATGGCATCGCCGAGCGTGTCACCGCGGGCTCGGTCACGCGCGAGCGCATCGGGTTCATGCCCTATGACGACAGGCGGTGGGAGTACGGTCAGCTCGAGGGAACGCTCGGGCTCGACTTCTTCCGTCCGTTCTCGGTCAGCGCCGACTGGCACCATCAGAACTATTACCTCGTGCCGCGCGATGCAAATCAGGCGCAGGCGCGCCTCGCACGGTGGGGAACATCGCTGACGAGCCGCTGCCACGACGTAGGCTGCATCACGATCTCCGCATCGCGCGTCGTCGCGGCGCCGATGACGGAAAACGCGGTCGTCGACACCAAGAGCCGGGAGACCAAGCCCACCGCGATCGCTCACGTGACGCGCGATCCGGGCACGACGTCGATTCCGCTCCAGGTCATCGTGTCAGCAACGTCGGCCAGCGGCGCGAAGTTGCCGCCGCTCTACATCAACCTGCCGCCCGGCGTCGACGAGCTCGCCGCGCCCGTCGAGCCGCGCTTCGCGGATGCCCAGTTCACCGTGATCGATCTCAGCCCATTTCCGTACGACTGCCGCGGCGGCTGCATCGCGATGGATGCCCCGCTGCCACCCTGAGCGGCACCGAAACTGGGCGACCGGGAAGACCACAGCGCGGCTGCAGTACTTCCCGGTGAGCCGAAAGCTTTCCAGTTGCTGGACGGCGGCGACCTCAGACCAACCGCCAAGGCACGAAGTCGCCAAGGTCCGAGCGAGAGATCATCGATTGAATCGACCAGCTCACCTCGTGTTCTCCGTCGATCAACCTCTTGGTTCTGTCTTGGCGCCTCGGCGTCTTGGCGGTGATCCGATCTGCGCGCTTACAGGATGTCGAGCGCGCCGAGCACGTTCGAGACCGAGACGATGCCGGCCTGCGCGCCCGCCTTCGTCGTGTACATCTGGCTCATGCCGACGACCTGTCCGTTGGTGCTGGTCGCCGTGAAGTAGAAGCTGCCGTCGGTCGCGGTCTTGATCGTGAACGTACCTGCACCCGCGACGACGTCCTGCGCCGCGAACGCGCCGTTCCACGCGGCCGCTTCCGTCGTGTACGTCTCGGACGACAGCACGATCTGGCCGTTCGCAGCGAACACGTTGTAGTGGAGCTTGCCGCCGGCGCCCGGGCCGACTTCGACGCGCGCCCCGGTCGTGTGCGACTGCTGCTTGTCGAGGAAGCTCGTCACCGCGCGGACACACGAGGTGATCGCGCGCGTCGCGCTCGCCTTGGACGCGTAAGACTCGGTGAACCCGATCACTTCGTTGTTTGCAGCGACGAGGTGAAGGAGGTAACCGTGTGCGGCGGGGAGGACTTTGTACTGCGCGGGATCGACGCCGTTATCGAGCGTCGACAGGAGACCGTTGATCGCGCCGGTGCGCGACGAGTAGGCCTCTGAAGCGAGGAGGATGCGCTTGTTTCCGGACACCACGTGGAAGTGCCACTGGCTCGATGCGTCCTGCCAGAGGTCGACCGAGCCCGGAGCGCTGGTCTCTGCATCGGCGTTATCGGTGACTTCGTCGGCGCTCGTGGCGCAGCCAACGAGAGTGATCGAGAAGGAGCTAACGAGACCGAAGACGAGAGCGGCGATCAGCGAGTTGCGCATGTTGATGTGCGCCCTCTAATACAAGGGGTGGACCAATGTAGGTCAAGGTAACCACTTGAAATGACGCAGTGCAGATCCCGCGTGGTTTGCTTCTACGCAACTCAAGTTGCTCTCGCGCAACGAAAGTTTAGTCGTAGCGAAGACCTTCGACCGGCCGGAGTGAAGCGGCTGCCTGCGCCGGTGCCCACGTCGCGATCAGGCTGATGAACATCGTGATGCCGGCAACCATCAGCACCTCGAGCAGTCGCACGTCGATCGGCAAGCGATCGATCAGATAGACCTTGGGATCGAGGTGATAGCCGTACCCGCTCACCGTGTAACAGGTGACGAGGCCGATCGCGACCCCGAGGATCGTCCCCACGCCGCCGATCGAGAGGCCGAGGATCTGGAATACGCCCGCGACGCTCGTCGAGGTCGCTCCCATCGACTTCAAGATCGCGATCTCGCGGGTCTTGTCCGTCACCATCATCGTCAGCGCCGAGATCATGTTCACGGCGGCGACGAGGATGATCAGCGTCAGGATGATCACGAGCGCGAGCTTCTGGAGGTTGAGCGCGGTGAACAGGTTGTGGTTGAGCTCGTACCAGTCCTGAACCGTAAACGGCGGCCCACCGAGCGCCTTCTCGAGCTTCTCTGCGATCTCGGACGCGCGATCGACATCCTTGACCTTGAGCTCGACGCCCATCACCTGATCGCCGCGACCGACCAGCTCCTGGGTGTCGCGCAGCGCGGTGTACATCAGCCGCCGGTCGTACTCGTCGAACCCACTATAGAAGATGCCGGTGACCCGGAACTTGCGGGTCCGCGGCGCACTCGACTTCGCCCGCCACGTGTCGAAGTCGATGTTCGAGAGCGGCACGACCACCGTGACCTCGTCGCCGACCTTCGCATTGAGCTTATGGGCGAGCTCCTTGCCCATGATGATCGGCGGCAGCTCGCCCGGACCCGGCTCCTTCGCGAGGTCGTCGATCGAGCCTTCGGTCATGTGGCGATCGAGATCGAGCACACCGCGCACGAGCTTGGGATCGACGCCCTTGATCGCGACTCCCGAGAGCTCGCCCTTGCCGCGCGTCACGAGCATCTCCGCGAAGATGAACGGCTGGACGGCGATCACCTCCGGATCGATCTTCTTCGCAGTCTCCATGACGTCGCGGTACTCCGCGAACGTCGCCTGCGACTTCAGCACGATCACGTGCGCGTTAACGCCGAGGACTTTGTCCCGAAACTGCTGCTGGAAGCCGGTGGTCACCGCCAGCACGATCGTCAGGGCGGCGACGCCGAGCGCGACACCGAGCACCGAGACGCTCGTGAACACCGTGAACAGCGACAGCAACGTGAACACGGCCGCCGTCGTCAATCCGACGATGACCATCAACACACCCAGCGGGCTCGCGCCGTGCGAGGTGAACAGCACCACGAGCCCGGCGAGCATCACGAGCAGCGACAGGCCCGCACCGATCAACTGCGAGCGCTCGGGCTTGCCGTTATACAGATATCGCCAGGCTACGCGAAGCTCGTAACGCACTGGGCTCAGCTTGCCTTGTCGACCGGCTGCACGCCAGCGCCACGCCGGCTTCGATTCGCAGCAACTCGTCGGCGGAACCCGGTTCGCGCTATGGCACGATCCGGACCGTGGTTCCGATCGCCGACCGCCTCGAGATCTCAGATCTCGTGATCGACTATGATCCCGTGACGCTCGCGCGCCGACCGGTGAGGCGCGATGCCGTGGTCGATCGGCTTCGCAAGCTCGGTCAAACGCACGCCGCACGAATTGCGGAGACCTTGCCTACCGTCGATGGCGTTCTCGACGACGGCACCATCGACGCGCTGTTGCTCCGCGTTCATGCCGAATTGCAGCGCCTGTCGGAAGAATTCATGCAGGGCGTCCGGGTCCGTCGCTTACTCGCACCGCTGTGCGCGACGCTCCGCGACATCGGTACACCGCGCCCGATCCGGATCGTGGACATCGGATGCGGGCTCGGCTACGTGATTCGCTGGCTCGCAGCGCGTGGCGACCTTGGTGAGGATGTAGAGCTGATCGGCTGCGATTACAACTCGGCGCTCGTCGCCGGTGCCAATCGTGCCGCGGAGGCCGAGCAGCTGAACTGCCGATTCATCGTCGCCAACGCGCTGAAGCTCGAAGCTCCGGCAACCGTTTTCATATCTTCCGGGGTGTTGCATCACTTCCGTGGCGCGGCGTTGGTCGAGCTGTCCGTGCACAAGCGGCGATCGAGCGGGCTCAGGCGCTCGTTCACTACGACATTCATGCGTCTTGGTTATCCGGAATCGGCGCATGGACGTTTCACGTCGCACGAATGCGCGAGGCTCTATCGCGTCACGATGGTGTCCTGTCCGCCAGACGCGCGCATGACGTTCCAACGTTGCTGGCCGCAGCACGTGCAGGTGCGCCGGATCTTGCCTGGACGGTGTTCGAGACTCCACCCAGGTTCTTCCCGGTCATCAGGATGCTCCGGCCGATCGTCGGGATTCGGCCCGAGCTGCTTGAACCTTTGGAGCGCAGGATGGGCCGGCTCGCGCGCTCGTTCCGTGCGTGGCGCAGATGAGCTTCTGCGTCTTGTGGGTGCTGGCCACCATGGATGGGGGATTTGCAGGATTCCGAAACGCCGCGGGCCGGAACGCGCTGATCGAGAAGCGTACGCTCTATCGCATGGCGATCCTGCATGGGATGCGCGCCGCTCAGCTACCGGCCGCTCTCACCGGTGTGGCGGTGATTGCGATCGTGCTGACCGCCTCGGACCGAGCCGCCGAGGTCGTCGCGATCGGAGCGGCTGCACGCAAGCTGACGTGCGTCTACGGCGCGTACGCGACGCTCGTGCTCGTCGCGCTCGCTGTCTACATGATTGCGTGGGTCGAGCTCCGCGTGCTGACGACCGTGATACTCCTTGGCCCGTTCACACTACTCCGGCCGTTCGTGATCGCCGGCGGGGTGATCGCCGTCGCGCGAATTTCGCCGGTCGAGGTCGTCGCGTGCGCGGCGATCGCGGGCATCAGCATGATCGCACTCGGCCCTTGTCTCGGCCGGCGCTCGGGACATAACAAACAGTCTTGACTGACTGTTTCTTCGGCGGTACACACCCTCGTGATGCCCGAGGCCGTTCGCGCGCCGCGCACCCAGCAGCAACGCCGTGACGAGACTCGTCGCGCGCTGCTCGACGCGGCGGTCGAGAGCCTGATCGAGGTCGGTTTTGCACGGACGACGACGCTCGAGGTTCAGCGGCGTGCCGAGGTCTCGCGCGGGGCCCTGCTTCACCACTTTCCGTCGAAGGCGGAGTTGCTCGTCGCCGCTGTCGATCATCTCGCGGAGATGCGCGCGAAAGAGCTCAAGGCGTTCTCGGCGCAATTGCCCGCGGACAACATCAAGTCGGCAGCGGGCGCGACCGCACGCACCGAGGCCGTGCTCGAGCTGCTCTGGCAGTGCTTCTCCGGAACGTTCTTCCAGGTCGCGATGGAGCTGCGCACGGCGGCGCGCACCGATCCGGAGTTGCGTCCCGTCCTGGTCGGCGCCGAACGCGCGCTCCGCGAACGCATTCTGATGCAGGCCAAGATGTTGTTCGGTCGCGATGTCGCGGAACATCCGGGTCTCGAGCGTGCGCTCGACTTCACGCTGCAGTTCATGATCGGCGCCGCGATGACCGCGGTGCTCCACAAAGAAGACGCGCGCCTGCGCGATCTGATCGACGACTTCAAGACGCTATTTCCGACGGTGCTCACCAACGCAACCACCAAGCGACGCGCGGCGAAAAAGGACATCCGATGAGCAAAGATCTCAGGTTCGACGGCAAAGTAGCAATCGTGACCGGCGCCGGTGGCGGCCTCGGTCGCTCCCACGCGCTGCTCCTCGCATCGCGAGGCGCGAAGGTGGTCGTCAATGACCTCGGCGGCAGCTTCACCGGCGAAGGCAAGTCGGCGTCGGCCGCCGACAAGGTCGTTGCCGAGATCAAGGAGAAGGGCGGCGAGGCCGTCGCCAACTACAACTCCGTCGAGGATGGCGATCAGATCGTCAAGACCGCGATCGACACGTGGGGCAAGATCGACATCCTGATCAACAATGCGGGCATCTTGCGCGACGTCTCGTTCGTGAAGATGACGCAGCAGGATTGGGACCTCGTCTATAAAGTCCACGTCCTCGGCGCGTTCAAGGTGACTCACGCGGCGTGGCCGTACATGCGCGACAACAAGTACGGTCGCGTCATCATGACCGCATCGGCCGCCGGCATCTACGGCAACTTCGGCCAGGCGAACTACGCGATGGCCAAGCTCGGTATTCATGGCTTTGCGCAGACGCTCGCGGCCGAGGGCAAGAAGTACAACATCGTCGTCAACACGATCGCCCCGATCGCCGGCTCGCGGATGACCGAGACCGTGCTGCCGAAGGAATTGCTCGACGCCTTGAAGCCCGAGTACGTCTCGGCGCTCGTCGGCAAGCTCGCTCACGAATCGACCGAGGACACCGGCGGCCTGTACGAGGTCGGCGGCGGCTTCTTCGCGAAGCTGCGCTGGGAGCGCTCGACCGGCAAGACGTTCAAGCTCGGCCGCGACCTCTCGCTCGAGGACGTCGACGGCGCGTGGAAGGCGATCACGCAGTTCGACAAGACGGAGCATCCGGGCTCGGTCGCAGAGTCGATGCAGCCGATCATGCAGAACGTCGAGGCCGGCCCGAGCAAGGGTGGCAACCAGTTCATCGATGTCGATGCGGCGCTCGGCTACAAGTATCCCGAGATGGAGATGAAGTACGACGAGCGCGATGTCTCGCTGTACGCACTCGGTGTCGGTGCGGCGAAAGATCCGACCGACGAGAAGGAGCTCGCCCTCGTCTACGAGATGAGCGGCAAAGGCATGAAGGTGCTGCCGAGCTTCGGCGTCGTGCCGGCGATCAACATGGTGTTCACGCAGGCGAAGTCCGGCATCACGGCACCGGGCCTGAGCTTCGGGCTCGATCGCGTGCTCCACGGCGAGCAGTACACGGAGATCAAGCGCCCGCTGCCGCGCAGCGGCAAGCTGACGACGAAGGCCGTCATCAAGAACATCTTCGACAAGGGCAAGAACGCACTCGTCGTCACCGAGTTCACGAGCTACGACGAGAACGGCGACGAGCTGATCAAGAACGAGCTGACGACGTTCGTGCGCGGCGCCGGCGGCTGGGGCGGCGAGCGCGGCCCGAGCGCCGACGTCAACGTCCCGCCCGATCGCGCGCCCGATAAGGTCATCGAGGACAAGACGAGCGAGAACCAGGCCCTGCTCTATCGCCTGTCCGGCGACTGGAATCCGCTCCACGCCGATCCAGGCTTCGCGAAGGCATTCGGATTTGCCAAGCCGATCCTTCACGGCCTGTGCTCGTTCGGCTTCGCGACCCGTCATGTCGCCGCGGCGTTCGCGCCCGACGGCAATCCCGACTACGTGAAGAGCATCAAGGCGCGCTTCGCATCGACCGTGATCCCCGGCGAGACGCTCGTCACCGAGATGTGGAAGGAAGGTGAACGCGTCATCTTCAGGACCAAGATCAAAGAGCGCGGCGAGGTCTGCATCTCGAACGCAGCGGTCGAGCTGTGGAAAGAGCTACCGAAACCGAAGGAGAAGGCGAAGGCAGCCAGCGGTGGCGGCGCGACCGCGGCCGCGGCGGTTCCCAATAGCGGCGACATCTTCCGCGCGATCGGGACGTTTGTCGGTGGCAACCCCGCGACCGCCGAAAAAGTGAAGACGGCGTTCCAGTTCAAGCTGTCGGCACCCGAGTCGACGTGGACGATCGATCTGTCGACGCCGCCCGGTACCGTGAGCGAAGGTGCGGTCGGCAAGGCCGCGTGCACGCTCGAGATGAGCGATGCGGACTTCATGGCGATGGCGACCGGCCAGGCAGATGCGATGAAGCTGTTCGGCAGCGGCAAGCTGAAGATCAGCGGAGACGTGATGGCATCGCAGAAGCTCGGCTTCTTGAAGAAGCTGACGCCGGAGATGGTGCTCGCGGAGACGAAGAAGAGAACCGGCGCCGGTGGCAGCGTGCCTCCGACCACCGCAGTTGCTCCCACCGAGATGGCCGAGCCTTCGACCGCCGAAGTCTTCGCCGTGATCGAGGACTACCTCAAGACGAACCCCGAGCTCGCCGGCAAGGTCGGCAACATCTATCAGTGGAAGATCGGCGGCGCGCCGTGGATCCTCGATCTGAAGAATGGCTCCGGCTCGGTGCGCGCGGGCGAGGACAAGTCCGACTGCACGCTCGAGATCAGCGAGCGCGACTTCCTCGACATGACGCAAGGCAAGGCCGATGCGATGAAGCTGTTCACGACGGGCAAGCTGAAGATCAGCGGCAACGTGATGGCGTCGCAGAAGCTCGAGTTCCTCCGCAAGATGGATCCGGCGCGTGCGATCGAGATCGTCGCGAAGCTGCGCGGCGGGAAGTCACCGGCTGCACCGGCCGCAACGGCGGCCAGCACGCCGAAACCCTCCGGTGAGCCCAAAGCCCCGGCGTTCTTCGCGGCGCTCGCGAAGCGCGCATCCGAGAACGGTGCGCTCAAGCAAGAAGTCCGCGCGACCGTGAAGTTCGACGTCAAGGATCCGAACGGCTCGCACACGTTCGATCTCGGCGGCAAGGATCCGAACACGGTCGACGCGACGTTCATCATCGCCGATGCGGATCTCCCGGCGCTCGCGGCCGGCAAGGTCAAAGAGCTCTATCAACACGGCAAGCTACGCGTCGACGGAGATGTCTCGGTCGCGCATCGCCTCGGTTTCCTCAAAGGTCTCAGCCAATAGTAGAAAGACAGGAATGCCATGCCACGCAAAGTAAACGTCATCGGCGTCGGAATGGTTCCGTTCGCCAAGCCCGGTAAGAGCGAAGAATATCACGTGATGGCGCGCAAGGCCGGAGAGGCCGCGCTCGCCGACGCGAAGATTCCGTTCACCGACGTCCAGCAGGCCTTCGCCGGCTACGTGTTCGGTGACTCGACGTGCGGCCAGCGCGCGATCTACCAGCTCGGCCAGACGGGAATCCCGGTCTTCAACGTCAACAACAACTGCTCGACCGGCAGCTCGGCGCTGATGCTCGGTGCGCAAGCGGTCGCCGGCGGTCTCGCGGAGTGCGTGATCGTCGTCGGGTTCGAGCAGATGGAAGCCGGCGCGCTGTCGGCAAAGTGGAATGATCGTGCGAACCCGCTCGACAAGTTCGTCAACGTGATGAACGAAGAGCAAGGCTTCAACTCGGCCCCGCCCGCCGCGCAGATGTTCGGCGGCGCGGGCCGCGAGTACCGCTGGAAGTACGGCACGAAGCGCGAGACGTTCGCGAAGATCAGCGCGAAGGCGCGCCAGCACGCGTCGAAGAATCCGTACGCGCTGTTCAAGGAGGTCCTTTCGGTCGAAGAGATCATGGCCTCGCCCGAGGTCTTCGATCCATTGACCCGCTATCAGTGCTGCCCGCCGACGTGCGGCGCCGCGGCCGCGGTGCTGTGCTCCGATGAGTTCGCGAAGAAGCACGGCATCGAGAAGCCGGTGTACATCGCGGCGCAGACGATGACGACCGACTATCCGTCGACGTTCGAGGAGCACTCGATGATCAAGATGGTCGGCTTCGACATGGCGAAGAACGCCGCGAAGCAGGTCTACGAGAAGGCGGGCATCGGTCCGGAAGATGTCGATGTCGTCGAGCTCCACGACTGCTTCACCGCGAACGAGCTCCTCACGTACGAGGCGCTCGGTCTGTGCAAAGAGGGCGAAGCCGAGAAGTTCATCTGGGACGGCGACAACACGTACGGCGGCAAGTTCGTCACGAACCCGTCGGGAGGCCTGCTGTCGAAGGGCCACCCGCTCGGCGCGACCGGACTCGCGCAGTGCACCGAGCTCGTGTGGCACCTGCGCGGCCAAGCCGACAAGCGCCAGGTCGAAGGCGCGAAGATCGCGCTGCAGCACAACCTCGGTCTCGGCGGTGCGTGCGTCGTGACGATGTATCGCCGCGACTAAGGCTTCTTCGACGCTGGGTGCTGCAGCACGCGCAGCGGCACCCAGCCCCGCCGGCTCTTATCGGGAACGATCTTCGAGCCGTGCTTCTTGCCGACGAAGCCGTAGACCCAGGTCTGCATCTGGACCGGCTTGCCGTGCGGTTTCCCCGGCTCGCGTTGCTCGAACGTCTCGATCTCGCGGCGGAACGTCTTTCCCTTGGGGACAAAGAACGTTTCTCCTGGTTGCGCCATATCGATCGCGACCGGCGGCGCGCTCTTGCTCGGGAGGTTCATCGTGATGTTGTAGTCGTTACGTCTCGCTGGCGAAGGCCCGAGGCTCGTCGCGACGGAGTGCCCCAGGTAGTCGGCGACGTGGTTGCTATGGTCGGACTTCTGATTCGGAGTGATGAACGTGCGCCGGTCGGTGTCGTCGGCATACGCGATCGGATCGCCGGCCGGACGAAACTGAAACCGCGCCACGTGCTTGGTCGGCGCAGCGGCCGGATCCCAGTGCTTCGCGCGGTTCTCGACGGCGTGCTTGATCTTGTTCGTATCGCCCTTGAGGACGTGCACGGGAATCCACGCGGAGCCTTGCTGCCCGTACCACGACATCACGCAGGACACAGGCTTGCCGTTGATCGTGAGCTTCCGAACGTGCGCGGGGTTGAGCGCGAGCCTCTGACCGGCATCGATATCGGCTTGGTTCACGTCATCGACCTGCTGGCCGTGCGTGTTGTTGACGATGCGGTAGCGGTGCGCGGTTGCGACGTTGAGGCTGAACTCGTCGTGATCGCCGACGCGCACGCCCGGCCGGCGAATCTGTTTGTCGTTGGTCTGAGCAGGCGACTTGATCGACGGGCGGTTGTACTTGTCCTGATGGGCGTAGTGCGGCTTGTTGCCGTGCGCGTGGTGCTCGAACGCACCTGCGTGTTGGGGACCCGTCGGATTGATCTGGGCAGGAGGCGCCGCCGACGCGATAGAAGCCCGTGTGCTCGTTTCGCTGGCCGGTGCAGCTTCACTCGGCGGTGCTTCAGTCGGTGCAGCCTCGGTCGGTGCAGCT
Organism: Myxococcales bacterium; assembly: GCA_028287115.1. GTDB lineage: Bacteria > Myxococcota_A > Polyangia > Haliangiales > Haliangiaceae > JABFXX01. The sequence continues at coordinate 10,272 of JAQBQF010000301.1, read as the reverse complement.
TCGCTCGGTGCAGCTTCGGTCGACGCGAGATCGGTGGGCGCGGCCTCTCGCGCCAGAGCGGTGTGATCTGCAGCCGGCGCGTCGATCGCGAATTCGGGATCATCGGCGACATCATCCGCGGTTGCCGGCGCGTCGTGATGCGCGGCGAGGTTGCCTTCAACGGCGCGAGCGGCGCCCACGTTCGGCTCTGCGATCTGGTCGGGCTCGATATCCTCCCACTGAGGAACACCCTCGAACATCGGAGCCTTCCGCGGATCATCTTCGAACGCGAGCTGCTGGCTCAGCGTGGACCGACCCACCGAGGGCTGTTTTGCCGCGGGTTGCGCTTCCGAAGTCACGCTGTCTAGCTCGCTCAGGCTGGAGCGGCCGATTCCTGCTCGCATCCGGTAAAATGTAACAGACGTGCTCCGGCAATTCAGCCGGAGAAATCCGGCACCGGAAGCTTGACCGCCGGCCGCCAGTTCGCCCCGACAGGTCGCGCGCACGTTATGGTCGCGTTCGGATTGCGAGCGCTATTTTGTTCGTGCATCGCGCTGCTCGGCTGCGGTGACAACGTCGCCGATCCCGAAGTGGGATCCAGCGGCTCGCGCCACGATCGTCGCAGATCCTTAGTAGGGCCGCAGCGTCTTGCACGCGGCGAGAACGTTCGCTTGTTCCGCGGGATCGAACGCGGTCACGCTGCACAGGTATGCATGTCCCGCGAGCACGCGTTGGACGAACACGGGATACGCGCGATCGCCGCCGACCGTCGTCTCGAAGGTGGTCCACCATCCATCGGCTAACTTCTCGGCCTTGACGTTTTGTGGCTTGAACGTGCGTACGTTGCTCTGCTTCTCGTCGTCGAGCGACTTTGCGCCGGGTTGATCGATCACCGACATTCGCCGAATCCCGTCCGCGTCGATCTCTGTCCCCATGGTTTCGCTCCAGGAGACGGCCGCCTCCCCCGGAACATCGATCTGAAGCTTCAGTCGCTCGAGCTTGGCCGTCGTGATCTTCGACGGCGACGCGCTCGGAGCTGGCGCCTCGGTTGGCTTGATGGCGGGCACGGCCGCGGCACTCCCTTCAGCCGGCTTGGCCGAATTGTCATTGGCGTCTTTCTTCGAGCAGGCGCTCGTGAAGACGACCGAACACAAACAGAACATCGTGGACGTGTAGCGCATGATGAAACCTCCGCACGTGGCTCTATCACGCGGCGTGCCACCGAGATCTCGGCCGCTTAGAGCACCACGACGGGTCCGCACGAACCCGCGAACAACTGTGGGCACTCAGCGGCTTGCGTGGACGACGGCAGGTTGCGCGAGCCAGCGCGTGATCGCTTCGCGCTTGTCCGGCTGAACCTGCCCGGCGAGCGCTTGTTGCGCCAGCGAGCGCGCAGCGACGCGATCACCTCCTGCATCCCACTGCGAGCGTGCGAGCGTGAACCGCGCTTCGGCGAGCTCGTCGGCGGTCACGCTATCGGGCAGGTTCGTCGCGATCGCGAGCGCGCGCTCCGCGATCGGCAATGCGAGAGCGGCGCGGCGGCGCTCGAGCTGGATCTGGGCGAGATCGACGAGTGCACCTTGCAGCCGCGACTGCCCGTCCGGACCGAGCTTCTCGAGGATCTCGATCGACCGCTGCTCCTCGGGCGCGGCTTGTTCGTAGCGACCTGCAAACAACAGCGTACGCGCGAGATCGCGATGGATCCCGGATGCGCTTGGAGACATCGCCCCGCCGTTTCGCTCGACGATCGCCAGTGCCGACCGATAGGCGACGAGCGCCGCCTCCCAATGGCTCTGCGCCTGCTCGAGGCTGCCGAGGTTGCCAAAGATCGCAACGCGCGTCGGATGATCAGCGCCGTAGATGCGAGCGAACACGGAGTCCGCACGCTGCAGGCGCTTGCGTGCCTCGTCGTATTGCTTGATGTCGATCAACGACGACGCCAGGTTCATCTCCGCGCCCGCGACCATCGGATGATCGGCACCGAGCGAAGGCTCGAGGATCTGCAGCGTTCGCCGGCTCTGCACGACGGCCTCCACGTCCTTGTTCTCGCTACGCAGGATCTCGCTGTAGATCCCGACGGCTCTGCCGACCTTGGGATGATCCGGACCATAGACCTGCTCGAGGACGACGATCGCCCGCTTGATCGTCGTCTCGCCATCGGCGAGCCGATTCTCGTCGAACAGGATCTGCGCCTCGGTCGACAGCACATCACCGGTCTCGGCGAGGTTGCTGCCACCCAACCGCTCGAGCTTGGCGTGGGCGAGCTCGATGAAACGATGTGCAGCGACGTAGTCGTGCTGCGTGAGCCCCGCAAAGCTCGCGATATTTGTCAGTGCGACGCCGGCCTCGAGATCGCGACCTTGCGCTTCGGCGAGCGCCTCCGCCTGATGAAAGATCGCGGGTGCATCGGCATCTTCGAGGTCGAGCTTCACCGCGCCGAGCTGCATGAGCACCTCGAGCTCGAGAGCGTGATCGCCGTGTGCGCGCGCCTCCGCGAGCAGCGACGTCGCCGATACGACCGCTTCTTGAAAGCGGCCCGTCTGTGCGAACGCCTTGATGCGACCGAGCGCCGCGACCTGCTCGGGGGAGCTCGCGACCGCGCCGACGGGCGTCGCGAGCAATGCGTGCGCGTCGTCGCACGGCTTCGGATCGTAGATCGCCCACGCGGCATTCGGCGCGCGCTGCACGAGCTCGGTATCGGGATGGCGCAGCACCTCGATCACACCGGCGAGCTCGCTGTTCCGGCCCGCGAGACACGCGCGGCGAGCCGCGGTCATGCGCGCCGGCTCGTCACGGCCGCGACACACAGCACTGGCTTGATCGGCCAGCGTCTTGACGTACCGATCGAGCACGCCGGCCGTGTGCTCGAATGCGCTCGAAGCCATCGGCGAGCCTGTCGATAGCAATTGCAGTCTGATCGCCGTGCGCGTGTCCTCGCCGAACACCGCTCGGATCCGATCGCCCGCGTTCGCACACGCCGCCTCGTGACGTTGCGAGGTCCATGTGAATCCCGCCGCGAGCGCGATACCGCCGAGCGCGACGCAGGCCACCGACGCGATCGCGATTCGGCGGGCCGTGCGCGGCGCAGCGGCTTTGCGCAACGCCGCGAGGAGCGCCGGCATGTCGCTGAACCGATTGCGCGGATCGGCCGCGAGCCCCTTCTCGAGGACCTGCCGCACGCGCTCGGGAATCCGGCGATCGCTCGGCGCGTGAAGATCGCGCTGCTCGATCGCGAGCTGGATCGCCGCGAGCGTGCCTCCGACGAACGGCCTGCGCCCGAACAGACACTCCCAAACCACGACGCAGAACGCGAATTGATCGCAACGCGCGTCGACGGCATCGCCCGCAAACTGCTCGGGCGCCATGTAGGCGGGCGTGCCGAGTACGGCACCGGTTTGTGTCATCACGGCGTCGAGCGGCGTGCTGACCTGCGTCGGCGCGGATCCGATCGCGAGCGGCTTGTCGAGCTCGTCCTTGCTGATCCGGACGCCCGATGCTGTGCGCGCCGAGCGGGCGAGACCGAAATCGCTGACGCGCGGCCTGCCATCCTCGCCGACGAGCACGTTCTCCGGCTTGAAGTCGCGATGCACGAGCCCCGCGGCATGTGCAGCGGCGAGGCCTCGTCCGACCTCGACGAGTACCGCGATGACCTCGCGCCAACCGCGAGGTTGGGACGTCACCCACGTGCGCAGCGTCTCGCCGCGCACGTACTCCATCGCGACATACAGTCGATCTTCGAGCGTCGCGATCTCGAACACCGTGACGACGTTCGGGTGCGCGAGCTTTGCCATCGCGATCGCTTCGCGATGCAGGCGATCATTGCCGGAGCCGGGCCGATGCACCTTGAGCGCGACATCGCGATCGAGCGTCAGATCGCGCGCGAGGTAGACCGTGCCCATCCCGCCGCGTCCGAGCTCCGAATCGATCAGGTAGCGATCGTTGACCGACGAATGGAGCGCGAGCGGCCTGTCTTCCGTCGTGCTCGGGCTCGACCCGGCGGCAAGCGACTTTCTACCCGCGAGTGTACCCGCGAGTGCACCGACGAGCTGCCTGCAATGCGCACACGAATCGATGTGCAGCTCGAGCTCGCCAAACACCTGCGGATCGAGGGTCTGTTCGACCATCGCGACCAGCACGTTGTCGTCGGGGCAACCCACGCTTGTGAGGTAGAGAGCTACACCAACCCGCCCCCAACAGCACGCGGTTTGTTGTTGCGAATCGCCTACGGTCGCAGGCTCTTACACGCCTCGACAACCGCCTTGGCTTGAGCGGCCTCGGAGCCCGTGGTGGAGCACTCGTAGGTCTTGCCACCGATGTCGCGACGGACCTGTACCCAGTAGTTCGTGCCCATGCTGCCCGTATTCTCGAACGTGATGACATACCCGTCCGGGAGCGTCTCGGTCTTGAGGTTCTTCGGGTTGTACATGCTGGCATCGGACTTCGCCTCTTCGACCGTCTGTGGCGCCTTGGGGATGTCGACCTGCATGCCGCCGATTCCGGGGCCCGAGAGCATCGTGGCCTTGTCGCCACCGATCCCGTCGGCGAGCAACGCTTCGCCCGGAATGTCGAGCTGCAGGCCGAGTTTCGGGAGCTTGGTCGCGACCTTGGCACCTTCGGCCGATTTGCCCGAGGCCGATCCGCCGTCCTTCTTGCTGCAGGCGCCGAGGAGTGAAAGGGATGCGAGGAGCGCGATCGTGATGTTGTGTGACATGGCGCAACGTACATCAAGCACCGTGCCACGCGTGATCGCGCGGACTTGCACGCTGCGCTGGGTTCGTGCGGCCCCGCAACCCGGGCCCGATAGTCTCTAGCGAGACCCGGTGGCTTCGGTGACCGGCAGCTGCTCGATCGTCACGCGCTTGTGATGTGCGGTGGTCAGGCCTTTCTCGAGGAGCGTCTTCGCGCGCACGAGATCGTCATCCATGCGCGATTTCGGATCCCAGCCGAGCACGCGTGCGATCGCGGCGCCGAGGACTCCACCCGGGGGCTCGTAGCTGAGCTGGATCTGCAGGCGCGTACCGCCCTCGACCTCCTCGAACCTGATCGTGCCGTGGTGCGAGACGACCGAGTCGGGAAGCGTGGACCACGCGAGGAACCGATTCTTCTGGAGCTGCGTGACGCGCGCCTCGAACGTGGTCGGCAACCCGAGCGGCCCGTCGACGACCCACGTCGATCGTTGGGGATCGTTCGCCGACATCTCGACGCTCCTGACGTGCTCCATGAACAACGGGAACGCATCGAGGCGCGTCCATAGCGCGAACACCCGCTCGATCGGTGCGTGAATCGTCAGGGTCTTCTCGAGCTCGATCCTCGCGGGCTTGAGCCCGATGATCTCGCCGAACCGCCGATTCGCGATCGCACGAACGAGCAACGACACGCCGCCGGTCTTCACGATCGCGCCCGTCACGCCGCCGCGCAGATCGCCGGCCACGGTGAGCAACGCGCCGATACCGCCGACGAGGACGCGAGGGCCGGGCGACAGCCGCTCCTTCATCTCTTCGGATGGTGTGCTTGCGGGTCCCTGCAAAGACGGCACGCTATCTGCCGTGGCATGGCGCTCGAGCTGATCGACGACTTCGCGAACACCTGGCACGCGCTCGACGAACGCGAGCAACTGCGGTGCTTCGCCTTCCAGGATCGGCCCGCGCAACACGACGACACCATTGTTCGCCTCCACCTCGATCGCCCTCGGATGCGATACGACGTGGCCGATCGTGGCGCGCACTCGCTCGATCAGCACTTCGGCGGGCACGTCCTGCGAGGTCGGCTCGCTGATCTCGTGGACGATTCCCTGCGCGCGATGTTCGAGGTCGCGCCGGGCCTTGCCCATCAGCCGGCTCTCGACCTTGAACGCATGGGTGATCTGATCGCCGAGCACCGAACGGCGACGGCGACCCGATCGCGGATCGAACACGTACATCAACGCCGCGCCTAGACCCAAGCTACCGAGCATTCCTACCGCGCGCATGATCGACCTCCTGGCACAGCAAGCAGCAATGCTCGTGCCCGGCGCGGCTCAGAGCGACTCCGTCAAAGACTCGCGGACGAGCCATGTTCGCAGTCGATCTTCCGGTCGCGACCGTGCGAACGCGGCGGTAGCCTCGCGTATGAGAGTAGAGCTCACCAAGTCAGACGCGATGTTCCTGCGAGACCAGCTCGCGCGCCATCTAGAGCGGCTCGAAGACGAGCTGGTACATACCGACAAGCGACCGATGCAACGATCGCTCGCGGCCGATGCAGGCCGGCTGCGCGAGCTGTTCGAGCGCATGTTCGGTCAGGTCAACGAAGCTCGCACGCCCACCGGATAGCTCGCAGCGCGCGAAGGCTCGGGCGCAGCCGACACGTGGCCGCGGAGCCCAGCCGGCAAGCGCTCCGCAAATCGGTCGTGAAGACCTTTGGGACCCTCGTCCTCACCACGAAGCGTCGCTTCATCTCATCGTGATCACGTACCTAGCGTTTGCGCTGCAGCGTCCGTCACCGGAGATTCGGCCGAACGCGTTGCGATCGTCGACGTCGCCCGGGCGACGGCCACGAGTTTTCAACCAGTACCGTGCTCGCCGGTGGGAACGCGGGTTGCACCAGGCGCCGCCGATGCAGACGCGCGCGCTTGGTACGACCGGTCTCCGGGTCTCTGAAATCGGGCTCGGCGCAGGACCGCTCGGCGGCTCGGAGCTCGACGACCGCGCCGCGATCGAGCTCGTGCACGCGGCGCTCGAGCTCGGCATCTCATTGATCGACACGGCGCCGAGCTACGGCCGGTCCGAGCTCCGAATCGGCGCTGCATTGCGGGGTCGCCGCGAGCGGGTCGTGCTGTCGACCAAGCTCGGCTACGCCGTGCCCGGCGTTCCGGACTGGACCGGGCCGTGTATCACCGCCGGGATCGATCTCGCACTCGATCGCATGGGCACGACCTGGCTCGACATCGCGCACCTGCACTCCTGCCCTCTCGACGTGCTCGAGCGCGGCGAGGTGCTCGATGCACTCGAGGCCGCGGTGCGCGCAGGTAAAGTGCGTGCGGCAGCGTATTCAGGCGACAACCGCGAGCTCGCCTGGGCGATCGACAGCGGCAGGTTCGCCGTCGTGCAATGCTCGGTGAACCTCGCCGATCAGCGTGCGCTCGATGCCGCGATCCCGCGCGCGATCGAGCGCGGTGTCGGCGTGCTCGCGAAGCGGTCGCTCGCGAATGCGGCGTGGCGCGATGCGAGCCAACCCGGGGCTCCCGATCGCGCCGAGTACTGGCGCCGTATGCGCGAGATGAATTTGCCGCCGCATGGCGAGCCCGCCGCGCATGCGCTCGGGTTCGTGCTCGCGCAGTCCGGCATCTCCTCCGCCTTGCTCGGCACGACCTCGCTCGCGAACCTCGCAGCGGCCGTCGCAACCGGAGCGCTCGACGCGCGGTCCGCACAGACCGCTCGCGATGCATTCCGGCGCTGCGATCGCGGTTGGGACGGAGTGATCTAGGTAGACGCCCGACGAGAACGCGACCCTGCGCGCTCGGCCGCCCGACAGCGCGCGGGCGAAGCGCGCAGCGTAGGATGCACCCATGGTAATCGGAGGCATGCATCTCGCCCGCCTGCTCGTGATCGTATGCGTGGTGGCGTGTCGCAGTGGCGATCGCGGTGGAGAGGCGGCGCCAGCGCCGATCACGAAGACGACCATTGACGAGCCTTCCGTCACCGAGGACGGAGTACTCGTGATCCCAGTAGCGCGCGCAGCCGCGGGGGTCTACGAGCTTCACTTCGGCAAGGGCCGAGCGTTGCTGTCATTGGACGCAGGAACGCTCGTCGCGCCAGATCCTGTAAGCGGTGCGATCGCTCTCGAGGCGCTGGCGAAGTGGCTCGGAGTTCCCGTCCCGCCGAAGACCCATTCGCAACCGTTGCGACCGCTTGCGTTCGAGGCGATCGCGCTTGCAGATAACCAGAACAAGGTGTTCTTCAACCGCGGCGCCGAGTATGCGGAGATGTACATCAACATCCGCGACGATCGCCACGTCGAGTTCGTCCCGAAGGACGAAGACTACGCAACTCCGCTCGCCGACATGTTTGCCGACGCCCTGCGCGACGGGCCAGCGCCAGCGCGTACCAAGCAGACCGATCCAGGTCTTGAGACCGAGGAACCGCGATACCTCATCGGGCGCGAACTTGACCCGGACGGTGGACACAATCCTGGCTGTCTTGGAGACGGCTGGTTTGTCTTCAAGCCCACGAGCAAGACCGAATCTGTGTGGTTCGCTAAGTGGGGTGCTGCAACACTTATGAAGGTGTGTGACTTGCCAGGCGCCGTCGATGGCGTCGCGCTCGGAGTACACAGCGGGATCGCCGTGGCGGTCGTGACCGGACGGGATCCGCGCTCGCACGTGGTTGGCGGCGAACAGACTGCGACGCTGTGGACGATCGGCCCTCTCGGCTGTCACGCGATCGTGACGCCGAAGGATCTACGAATTAGTCCGCTTACGGCCGTGTACCTCTCCCCGACGGGGACGGCCATCGCCTTCACGGAGAACGACGACCTCGTCACGTTCCCCGTGGAAAAGGGTAAGTCGACTCGCACGCCGATAACGGCCAGCGACCTCGTATACGCGTGGGATGACGATGGCATCCAGCTCCACGATCTCAAAGACAATCGGACGCGAGTCATTGCGGGTCAGGCGCCAACCAAGCTCGATCACCACTCGACCATTTCCCCCGACGGTGCATACACGGCGACCCTGTTTGACGCGTCCGTCGAGGTATTCGAGCACGCGACGCGTAGATCCCGCACATTCAAACCAACCTTCCGAAGCGACATCCGTGCGATCAAGCGTGCGAACGAAGAGGCGCCGCAATGGATCGGCCCTCACGCGCTGATCCTGCGTGGAATCCCCGACCTCATCCTCGACGCGACGAGCCTACATACTCGGCCTCTGAGCGATCCGGCGGTTGCCGTGGTCTGCACGAGCTCTGATGGCCTGCACGCGCTCGTCCAACAAGACAAGGCTCTCTACCAGTCGAAGTAGTCGGCGCGTCGCAGAGCTGCGAGCGCCGGGGGAGACACGGCTACGTGTCGATCGCGGCACCGCCACCGAGGCCGCCACCGCGTGATCGCCCGCGCGCGGTGATACGCTGACGGTGATGAGTGGGTTCCTCGCGCTGCTGCGGCCGCCAAATGTGTTCACGGCGTTCGCTGACTCCCTGGCCGGTCTCCTCGTGCTGCTCGCACTCGGCATCGCCGTCCCCGATCGGGCCTGCGCGATCCTGCTGGCGTCGGGTTGTCTGTATCTCTCCGGCATCGTGCTCAACGACGTGCTCGATCGAAACATCGATGCGGTCGAGCGCCCGACCCGCCCGATCCCGAGCGGCGCGGTCTCGGTTGCCACGGCGACCGTGCTCGGCATCGCGCTGATGGCGACCGGCATCGCGATCGCCGCGTGGATCGGCCGCGCACCCGGAACGCTCGCCGCGATCCTCGCCGCGTGCATCCTGGTCTACGACGGCGGCGCGAAGAACACCAAGCTCGGACCGCTCGTGATGGGCGCGTGCCGTGGCCTCGACGTCGCCCTCGGTATCGCGACCGGGCTCTCGCTGTCGGCGAGCTGGCCACCGATCGCGATCGCGGGACCTATCGTGCTCGCGCTCTACGTCGCGGGCCTGACGTACATCGCGCGCGACGAGGTCGACGGCAACACGACCCGCCGCGCGCGCACCGGGCTGTTGTTTCTCGCGGTGCTCGCGATCACCGTGATGATCGCGCTGATCGCAGCACCCGGCCTGCCCGCTTCGCGATGGGCCTGGCCGTGGGTCGCGCTCGCGATGGGCCTCGGCTGGCGTAACTGGTCTCCGGTGTGGCACCGCCACGACGGCCGCTCGACAGGCCGCGCGATCGGCGGCGGCATCATGCTGATCCCCGTGATCGATGCGACGCTCTGCGCGGTCGCAGGCATGCCGTTCTGGGCGGTGACCGTGGCTCTGCTGATGTTCCCGGCGCTGATCCTGAAGCAGTTCTTCTCGCCGACGTAGCCGATCACGTGAACGTGATCGCACCCGCGATCGTCGACGTGCAGTGAGCCGGTGATCGTCCACCGCGCCCGTTGACGACGAGCGCAACGACCGGCGCGCGACGCGCGACTGAGACGCTCCGAGAAACGCCACCGGCTTATCTGCTCACCACGCAATCACATCCAGAGCCGAGCGCTCGAGGGATTGCGTCGCGCCGCTTGAACGTACGCCGGCGAGAACGCGGACACGCTCGCTCGCGCCGCGGTGCTGGGCCCGTTCGCTCGTCCGCGATACGACCGTATCGAGACTCCACGTCCGT